>JAQVOR010000191.1 GCA_028702535.1 Bacteroidales bacterium | reverse complement strand
GGAAATAAAAAAGCTTCGCAATTACGATAATACCAAGTTTTTTCTTGCTCGCTAATAATTCCTGGAAACAAGATCTGGTTTTCTAAATTATGTTTATTGACAAGTTTTTTAAGATTTTTATAATACTTACCTGTTGTGTCTCCAGCAATTATAAATTTATATTCAGGAAAGTGTTTCATCACTGGAATAAGAACATGAAAATTTTTCTTAAGCTTAAATACTCCAATACTAAAAAAGAATTTGTCGGGATGAACTTTAGGTTTTTCTTCTTCTAATGAAGTATTCACGCCATTATAGATTACGAAAGTTTTGTCTTTGTCGTATTTTAAGTTGTTTAATGCTACTTTTTTAGAAAATTCGGAGATAAAAGTCAGCTTGTCGGCTCTATTAACAAGAGTTTGAAGCTTTTTTAGTCTCTTTGCAGCTTTTCTGTTGTTTTTTTCACCAAGAAAATTCAAATCATGTATTGTAATAAGAAGTTTTGTGCTGTCATTAGGTAAGATAAGCGGTTCTTGATGAATACAATGCCAGAGGTTAAACTCATTTTTTACATCTGCAATGCTTTTTGAGGTATAATAATTTATTTTATTCCCAAAAAAACCGACATATTCGGTCGGAACCAGATAATTTAGCTCAAGATTCGTTTCTACTTCACTTAGCGTCTTTCCAAAGTTTAGAGCAACTTGACCCAATCCGCAGTTAAGATTTGACAATTTATTGAGATCTATGAGAATTCTTTTCATTTTTTTTGCATTCGTCCAAAACTTTTCAAAAATAACAAAGTTTATTTAACAAATAATTGTTTAGGTCTGAAAAATATTTAATAAAAGTGGTAAACTCTGTTCTGATTTCTTATGTTCTATTGCGTTGCACCGAGCGAAGCCAAGGTTTTCTTACTTCAAAACTTTTGAATTTTTGAACAAACAGAGAACTACAAACCAACAACAGATTTCTCCCCCTTACTTCGTCGGGGTCGAAATGACTGATGTTTGGTGGTGGTATAAGTCGGCGACAAGTGAATCACAAAACAATGATTAAATCTAATTTGTCGCCGACTTAACTCCCATATTAAAATGTCATTTCGACGAGAGGGAGAAATCTGTTAATTATTGAGTATAATTTAGACAACTGGACAGTCGAACAGAGAACTGTGAACACCAACGCTAAACACTACAATAACCTGTCGAAATACAGCTATCGGACATTATGTGCAAACACTATTGAGTGACCCCTGCGGGATTCGAACCCACATCTTAAGAACCGGAATCTTAAATTCTATCCATTGAACTAAAGGGCCTATTGGCTGCAAAAGTATCAAAATTTATTTATCTTGCGAAAACTTGTACGCAGATTTCATCGTGAAATAATTATTTTTATTAAATTTGTTTCAAATAAAAAAACAATTTGACACATCGCTTATATATATTAATAATTTTATTAGGTCTCTCCTACAACCTAAGCTCACAAGAGCATGACCAAAAATACTATGATCTTGGTTATAAATTATTGTATGCAAGTGATATAGATTCAATTGCCGAAGTTAAAAACCTAATAGAAACACAAGGAGCTGATGTTAATTTTTATAACGAAGACGGCGTTACTGCGTTAATGTTTGCTTCGCAGGCAGGATATGACACAATTGTTAATTATTTAATATCAAAAGATGCTAATGTAAATGCAAAATCACGAGACTTTAACTTTACACCGTTAATTAGTGCTGTCAAAAATGATTATTTATTTACCGCCGAAATTCTTATCCGTAGTGGAGCAATAATTGATGATCAAGATGCTTTTAGTCGAACAGCATTACATTATGCAACAATGTATGGATACGAGGCTACCGCTGACATGCTTTTATATTACGAAGCTTCAACCGAAATTAGTGATGTTGTAGGATATACGCCTATTTGTTATTCCGTTGAAAAGAAATTTAACGCTTTAACAAATATCCTACTAAGTAATAATGCCCAGATAAATGTGTATGTAAGAGATAGTTCTGACCTTTTTCATTTAGCTGCTGGTGCTGGAAATCTGCATTTCATAAAGAGGATTAAAGATAAATTCATACTAAGAAAAAACAATGATAGTTTAACTGCGGTTGATGTGTCAGTTGTATCGGGACACTCCGAAATATTAAAATGGTTTGTTGATAATGGATATTTTCCTAGCGATACAATAAATGGAATATACACCCCAAGAACTTTATCTCGCAGTAGCGGAGACCGAACAACAAAGAAAACAATAAAAAAAATGGGGATTTCTGATATCTATTATCCATATTTTAGACGTGCTGGAATGGGATTCGACATGATTTTTAATGGTAATGATTTCTTTATGACATTTTCGGGAGCAATTACTGAAGACAGATATGGATTTACTTTTGAAACTGGGATAATGTTCAGAGCTAATGAACGAAGAATCTTATTCCCAATTGCAAATAACGAGTTTTATCAATTACGAGAAAGAAGAAACGCATGGTACTTTAGTACACAAAAAGATTTTAAATTGTTTAATATTGGATTCGACTCTTATGTAAGTGTGTTTTGTGGACTTAGAGGGACTTATTATTGGGGAAAATATGACGGAATCACTCAACGGGTCGCAAAAAGTCTTATCGCTTCGCCTTTAATCGGGATCAATGTTAATGTCGTGGATGAATTCA
This sequence comes from Bacteroidales bacterium, assembly GCA_028702535.1. Lineage (GTDB taxonomy): Bacteria > Bacteroidota > Bacteroidia > Bacteroidales > ML635J-15 > Bact-19. Next base: position 1,816 of record JAQVOR010000191.1, on the reverse strand, counting down.
GAGCGTATTTTTATTGCGATTATCTAAATATAGGCATTTATGGTACACCTCCATTATTTTATTCCTTAGGTTTTAAAGCATTTATTGATTTTAGAAAAGATGAAACAAATGAAAAATATAAATACATTATTAAATATTAGTATTCTGATATTAATGACAATTTCGCTAATATCCTGTGATGACGACATGGAACCAAGTATTGATAGCGAATCTATTGACTGTGAGTGGTGTTTTGAAGAAAGACCTGAATATGTTGACTTAGAATTAATTTTTAACGTTGAAGAAAGCGACAAAAGAGTTATTTATACAGTTTACTCAGGTTACGCTTTTGCTTCGGAAATATATTTTATCGACACAACATTCGAAAACTCAATTTGGATATCAGTACTCCCCGACCAAAAATATACAGTAGCCGCAGAATATATAATTGGTGAACAAACAATACATGTTATCAATGACGGATTTGTAAAAACAAAATATTTCAAACATGGCTGCGATAACCCATGTTATTATGTTTTCGAAGCAAGTTGCGATCTAAAATTAAAAAAATAACAAGCGACTAAGCATATTTAACGGCTTAGGCATTAACAAAGCGTAGATCAAAAGAAATAAACGAAACAAACCCACATGTTCTCTAATTTTTAGATAATTTGGTCTAAGAATACTTTAGTTTTAGATAAAATATTAAAAAACCTTAACAATTAAGACCTTTTTATGCAACCGTTTTTTTAACTTTAATGTCTTAAAAACAGTGTGAAATCATTGAGAGATTATTAAATATAAAAAACATTACTATGAAAAAATTGCTACTTATGTTGTTTGTTGTGTCAATTTCGTTTTATTCCATTGCACAACAAAAGCAGGTAATACCATTGTCTGCGTTAGAAAACAAACTTGAGCTAAGAGACGTAAACCCTGAGGCTTTTAAAGCTAAAATTTACATTAAAGAGTTAAATCTTGAAAATAAAGCCGATGAAAATGGGCAGTTTTCACTCTTTGAAGTTGACGGAATGGTAAATCCCTCAAATGTTGGACAAGCAAACTTGCCAGTTATCAGCAAATTGATTGAAGTACCTCATGGTGCTGAGATAGTAGTTAACATCAAAGGATATACCGAAGAGGTTATTAATCTTGATGATTATGGACTATTTAAAATAGCACCAACACAACCATCTTATGCAAAAAACACGCCTGATGATGAGTATTATTTTGTAATCGATCAGGATTATTATAATTCAGATGAACTAGAGACTTCGCCTCTTGTAAAAACTGAAATAAGTGGTATCATGCGTGGAGTAAGAATGGGACGAATTGAGATAAGACCATGGCACTATAATCCTGTAGAGAACACACTAATAGTTTATAATAATCTTGACTTTGAAGTAAACTTTGTAAATGCTGATCTTGCATTAACTGAGGAAATGAAAAACAAGTATTATACTCCCGAATATGAAGGTGCTTACAAATCAGTTTTAAATTACATTCCTTCTGCAACTAGAGACGCATTTTCAAATTATGCTGCTCCTATCAAATATGTTATTGTTGCCAATAATGTTTTTGAAACAACATTACAGCCTTTTGTTCAATGGAAAACCAAACAAGGATATAATGTAATTGAGCATTATGTCGCTTCTGGAACAACAAATACATCAATAAAAACATACCTACAAGGCTTATATACGGCTGGAACTTCCTCTGACCCTGCTCCACTTTATGTACTAATAATTGGCGACCATAATGGTAATTATTCAATACCAGCTTTTGCTTCAACGGCATCAACCCCCTCATCGGCACATGTTACAGATCTTTATTTTGC
>JAQVOR010000190.1 GCA_028702535.1 Bacteroidales bacterium | reverse complement strand
TTAGTGAAGGTCGGGTAACTCCAAATAGTTCTGCTAACTTTGATTGCGAAAATGGTAAGGTAACATAGTTTGAGTTTGAGTTTTTTGCCAAATTTAAAATGTAAAAAGCAAATTTTCCTTTAATACTATGGAAAGACAAAAACTTTAACTTCTGAGATAAGAATTGAGCTCTCCCCGAAATATTATTCATAAAGTTTGTTAGAAGCTTATCGTTCTTTTGCATCATTTTTACAAACTCTGATTGAGGAATCTTTAATATTTCTGTTTTTGTTTGTGATATTATATTTACGGGAAAAGTATTGTTTTGCCCAAAAATAAAAGCTGGAGCAAGGGGACGTGGACTCTCAATTTCTTCAATTATTACTGTTTTGCCACCAATGTCAATCATCTCTCCTCGAGTTATGCCATTTATTACTATCATAAGATGTTCAACTTTGTCATCTTGATAAGCAATCAGGTCTCCAGGCTCGTAATACTTGGTTTGATAAAAAATCCCATCCAAAATATTTAACACCTCCGCAGGGGAAATACCTTTAAAAAGTGGGCTATTTGATAATTTTTCATTCATATTCAGGTAATCTCGTACAAATATGCAAAATAATTTCAATTTTGTAACAATTGTTACATATCGACAAAATAAATTGCCTTAATTTTGCCTCAAAGTTAAGATAAAAAATAAAATTATGATACGCGAAATTGTTAAAATAGACGAAGACAAATGTGACGGCTGCGGTTTATGTATTCCAAATTGTCACGAAGGTGCTTTGCAAATCATAGATGGCAAGGCAGTATTGGTTAGCGATTTGATGTGTGATGGTTTAGGTGCATGTTTAGGACATTGTCCGCAAGGAGCTATCGAAATTGAGACTCGTGAAGCTGCTCCGTATGATGAGGTGGCGGTAGTTAAGGATATTGTACCTAAAGGTAAAAATGTTATGATTGCACATTTAAAGCATCTTAGCGATCATAATGAACATGATTTTTTTAGACAAGCAATTGAATATCTAGAAGCTAATCGCAAAAGTTTACCATGGGATTTAACCGAAGTGAAATCTGCTGTTCATAATGTTAGAACAGAAAAACCTTCTTCGTGTGGATGTGCTGGTTCTGCCGAAAAAACATTTGACTCTCCTCATGATTGTCAAAGTCTCGGCGATGTGCCTTCTGCATTAACTCATTGGCCTGTACAAATGCACTTGATAAATCCTAATGCTCAGCATTTCAAAAATTCAGATCTTCTTTTAGCTGCTGATTGCGTTGCTTTTAGCATGGGTAATTTTCATCAAACAATATTAAAAGGAAAAACAATGGCAGTTTTGTGTCCTAAGTTAGACACCAGAACGGAATCTTATGTTGAAAAGATTACTAGTCTAATAGACGACGCAAAAGTAAACACAATTACTGTGGCTATTATGGAAGTGCCTTGCTGTAATGGTTTGTTGAGATTTGTGCAGCATGCATTACAAAATGCAAAACGAAAAGTGCCAGTAAAAATTATTGTGGTCTCTGCTGCTGGAAAGATATTAAATGAAGAGTGGGTATAAATTAGATTTTGCTCAATTAAAAATAAATTATTATAAATTAAAAATAGGAGAAAAAATTATGTCAATGTTTTGTTTTCAATGTCAAGAAGCAGCTAAAGGAACAGGCTGCACAATTAAAGGTGTCTGCGGAAAAACAGACGAAGTTGCTAATATGCAAGATCTTTTGATTTATGTTTCAAAAGGAGTGTCAATCTTTGCTCAAATGGCAAGAAAAAAGGGTATTGTATCAAAAAATGTAGATCATTTTATATTTGATGCTTTGTTTACTACCATTACTAATGCCAATTTTGATTATGATGTAATAGTTGGTAAGGTAAAGAATGGTCTAAAAATTCGCGAAGAAATTAAAAATGAATTTATTAAGGCTGGTGGAAATGTGCCTGACAAACTTCATTCATCTGCAACTTGGACAGCTAATACTGACGAAGAATTTGAGAGAAAGTCAAAACTTATTGGAGTATTATCTATCGAAAACGAAGATATACGTTCATTAAAAGAATTATTAACCTATGGTCTTAAAGGTATGGCAGCTTATGCAGAACATGCTTTTAATCTTGGTTTTAATAACGATGAGGTACACAGCTTTTTACAAAGAGCTCTTGTTGCAACTACCGAAGATAAAACTGTGGATGAGTTAGTTGCTTTAGTTCTTGAGTGTGGTAAGTTTGGTGTTGATGTTATGGCATTATTGGACAAAGCAAATACCGATACTTATGGCAATCCAGAAATTACCGAAGTAAATATTGGTGTTCGTAACAATCCGGCTATTCTTATTAGCGGACACGACCTAAAAGACCTTGAAGAGCTTTTAGACCAAACTCAAGGTACAGGTGTTGATGTTTATACTCACAGCGAAATGCTTCCTGGACATTATTATCCAGCATTTAAAAAGTACGAAAACTTTGTTGGTAATTACGGAAATGCTTGGTGGAAACAAAAAGAAGAATTCGAGACTTTTAATGGTCCAGTACTTTTTACAACTAACTGTATCGTTCCGCCTTTAGATAAAGCAACTTATACTGACCGTATTTATACAACTGGCGCATCTGGTTTAGCCGGAGCAAAACATATCCCTGCACGTGAAGACGGAAAAGTAAAAGATTTTTCTGAAATTATTGAACATGCAAAAAAATGTAAATCTCCTACCGAAATCGAAACTGGTAAAATTATTGGTGGATTTGCTCACAATCAGGTGTTAGCTCTTGCTGACAAAGTTGTGGACGCAGTAAAAACAGGGGCTATTCGTAAATTCTTTGTAATGGCTGGTTGTGATGGAAGAATGAAATCACGTGAATATTACACAGAATTTGCTGCAAAATTACCTAAAGATACTGTTATTCTTACCGCTGGTTGTGCAAAATATCGCTACAATAAACTTGAACTTGGTGATATTAATGGAATTCCACGTGTACTTGATGCAGGACAATGTAACGACTCATATTCCTTAGCAGTTATTGCTCTTACACTTAAAGATGTTTTTAAAGTGGACGATATCAATGATTTACCAATAGCATACAATATTGCATGGTACGAACAAAAAGCTGTTATTGTGTTGTTGGCTTTATTATACTTAGGTGTAAAAAACATTCACTTGGGCCCAACATTACCAGCTTTCCTTTCGCCTAATGTAACAAAAGTTCTTGTTGATAATTTCGGAATTGCAGGAATCAATACAGTTGACGAAGATATGAAGATGTTTTTAAACTAATTTAGCGAAATTATAAAGATTGATAGATAACATAAATGAACAATGACGATTAATACCAAAATAAAATTGTAAATTAGTCGTCGCTGTTCATTTTTAATTACTAATTTTATAAAAAATATTACTATGAAAATTACAAAAATTAACGAACCTCAAATTGCACAAACTCCTCACAAAGTTGATGTTAGGAAATTGTATGAAAAAGAATCTGCACAAGTTATGCATATTACATTAAAGCCTGGCGAAGCACTTAAACCACACATTACACCAGTTGACGTTTTTTTCTACATATTAGAAGGAACTCCTGAAGTTATGGTTGGAAATGAAACAGTTAAAGTCGAAGCAGATGCTCTTGTTGAGAGTCCAAAAGACATTGTACATTGTTTGTACAATAATACTGATTCTATCGCAAGAATATTAGTGGTAAAAGCACCAAAACCAGTTACACAAACTAAATTGCTTTAAAGTCATGTACAAAAAGTCATATAAAACTGCTGAGTTACGAAACAATCCGTTTAATGCTGATGTAAGAGTTTTATTTACTGATAAAAGTGCTGAGTTTTTGCATCTTAAACTTGAACCTGGAAAAATATTGGCGAAAGTTAGAATAGACATCCCGGCTTATTTTTATGTACTTGAAGGAAATCCCGAAATAATTATCGACGATAAAATTCAAGTGATTGAAAAAGATGAATTTGTTTATTGTCCCGCTGGAAGTGAGCATTGCATAAATAATCGTAGCAGCGATACTGCAAGAATTTTAATTGCAAAAACATTTATCTCAAATTGCAATAAATAGTAAAGATTCCATCTAGATAGAATTATGATTAATTTAAAACTTTCTGGAAAACTTTCTGGTTTAAAAGGACTAGTGGTAGGAGCTTTTACTGATATGAAAGACCATCAAAATCCGTTTGGCAAAAATGCTTATGAGATTATACATGAACATATTGTTGATTATGATTTCCCAGTTTGTTTTAATTTCCCAGTTGGGCATATCACTAATAATCAATCTTTAATAATTGGTGCTACATATAATTTTATTGTCTCGAACGAAACAGTAATATTAGAATCTCAAAATTAGTAAACTCGAATTGAGTTGTTGTTTTGAACCATTTTTCTTCCCTTTGTTTAAATTACACTCAAAAAGTAACAGATGTCTCCTTTTGGTCGAAATGACTTTTTGTGTAGGAGAATAAAGTCGGCAACAAATGATTTACAATCTTTATTTGTGACTAACGTGTACG
>JAQVOR010000189.1 GCA_028702535.1 Bacteroidales bacterium | reverse complement strand
AGCCTCCCGCTAGCGTTCATCCTGAGCCAGGATCAAACTCTTCTTTGTAATATAAATCTTAAATATCTTTCGTTTAATACTGACTCTGTTTGTAATTAAAATATAATATTTTAACCTGTCTTCTTTTATCTACTTGCTAATAAGTCAAAGAACTTGTTTTCTCCCAAACCTATCCGAGAACATTTTCTCGTTGTTTTTGGGATTGCAAAAATAGATACATTTTTATTCCTACCAAAACTTTTTATGCTTTTTTTTATTTTATTTTATTTAACTATTCAAATCGCCCTGTAATACTGACACTTAGCAACAAAAATATTTAAAAAAAAATAAAAAAATATGTAATTTTACCGTGTAAATTAAAAATATAACTATATTCGCAGCATATAATTTTGATAAAGTGAAAGAAAACATTGTAATAATACCGACTTACAACGAAAAAGAAAACATTGAAGCTATCATACGTTATGTGTTTACCTTAAAAACCAAGTTCAATGTATTAGTTGTAGATGATGGTTCTCCTGACGGTACTGCAAAGATAGTAAAAACTCTAATGCAAGAATATCAGAACAAACTCTTTATATTAGAACGTAGTGGCAAGTTAGGACTCGGCACAGCATACATTGCTGGTTTTAAATGGAGTCTAAAAAATGGCTATACCTATATATATGAGATGGACGCCGATTTTTCTCATAATCCTGACGATCTCGAAAAACTACATCAAGCATGCTTAGATGGGGCTGATATGGCAATTGGTTCAAGATATAAAACTGGTGTTAATGTGGTAAATTGGCCAATGAGTCGAATATTTCTATCTTATGGTGCATCAAAATATGTTAGAATAATTACTGGGATGCGAATAAGCGACCCAACAGCCGGATTTGTTTGTTATAATCGTAAAGTTCTTGAAACCATAAATTTAGATAATATTAAAATGATTGGATATGCTTTTCAAATTGAAATGAAATTCAAAACTTGGTTGCACAAATTCAAAATTAAAGAAGTATCTATAGTTTTTACAGACAGACAAAAAGGAACCTCAAAAATGAGCGGAGGAATTGTTGGTGAAGCAATTTTTGGGGTGTTTAAAATGAAATTACAAAGCGTTTTTAATAAAAAAAAGTACTTAAATTAAAGAAATTTATAAAAAATGTGTGATTATTAAAAATTAAACTATATATTTGCATTATTATTAAACAAAATTTAAACCTTATTACAAATTTAAAATTAAAAAATTATGAAAAAATTTACATTTATTATTGCTGCAATGTTGATTTGTGGAGTTATCTTCGCACAACAAGTAAAATTTGCTCCACTTTCTGCTGTCAAAAGCAACAGTGAAGTAAAAGTACAATTTGACAATCATGGTAGTGCAAAAGTTGATACTGATACACTATACAATTTTAATTTAAGTACAGCAACCTTAACAAATTATGGATTCGGACCTACTGTTTGGGGTTCATGGACTGGTCACAATGAGTATGGTTGGAGTATGTTTGCTGAAAAATTTACAACTCCTGCAGCTGGTGATTTAAATGGTTTTATTTATATTCCATTTGCAGTGTATGATGCTGGTAGTGGTGTTGTTAACTTCAAAGTATGGGACGATAACGCTGGGATGCCAGGAACAGAACTCGCTAGTGTTGCTGTTAATATAGCCGACATGACTGCACAAACTCCACATAACATTGATCTTGCATCTCCAATTGCTGTTGATGGAGTTTTTTATTGTGGTTATGAAATAACTTACAATACTCCAGTAGATACATTTAATATGGTACAAACTCAAACTAGTGCTATAAATACTTTCATGTTTTATGATGGTATAGATTGGTCAGATATGCCAACTGCAACAAGTGGTGGAATTACTGGCTCAAACTTAGCAATTGGTGCAAGAGTAAACATAGTAATGACTGAACCATTGGCTGAAGTAAACCCAACATTATGGGCAGCTGGTGGTGTTGAAATTGGATCAGATTTAGTTTCTGGAACTTTCACATTGAAAAATACAGGTATAGGAACTTTAACTGCCACTGGCATTTCTGGTTTAGCGGCACCATTTACAAGTACATTTGTTGCTGGTGATGTTTCTCTAGCTGCTGGCGAAACTTATACTTTTACATTTACATTCGCACCAACAACTTCTGGTGCAGCCGCTAATACTGTTCAAATTGCAACTAATGGTGGTACTGTTAGCATTAATTTAACAGGAACAGGAAATACACCAGTAACTGGTGATATGGACGGTGGATTTGAAAACAACGTTAACGATTTCGATCTAGCATTCACTGGTTGGACACAACATGACATGGATGAAAGTACTACTTATGGTATTGTGGGTGTAGCTTTCGCAAACGCTTACTACACAGGATCATTTATTGCTTTTAACCCAGCTACAACAAGTCCAGCACTAGGTGTAGAGTGGGCTCCAAATAATGGTGATCGTTTTGGTGCATGCTTTGCAGCAACTACTGGTCCTACTACTCCTAACAATGATTGGTTAATTACTCCTCAAACAGATGTAATTAACACAGGAGCTAAATTTCAAGCTTATGTACAATCAATTACAGGCGAATATGGTCTAGAAAGATATGCAATTTGGGTATCTACAACTGATAATCAAATTGCTAGTTTTACGAAAATTTCTGATGGCACTCATGTAGAAGCTCCTACTGGTGGTTGGGTAATGATAGAGTATCCTTTAGAAGCTTATGTTGGTGAACAAATATATGTAGCTATTCAATGTGTATCTAGTGATGCATTTGCTTTCATGATTGACGATATCGTTATTGATAATCCTGTAAATGTTGAGAATAATATTGCTGCTGCAATTTCTGTATTCCCTAACCCTGCAAACAATGTAATCACTGTTGCAAATGCAGAAAATGAGAATATCGTTGTTCTTAATATGCTAGGCGAAGTTGTTGCAAACATTAGCAATGCTAGTTCAAACCAAACTATCGATATTAGCAACTTAGCTAATGGAACTTACTTTGTAAGAGTTAATTCTGAAGTATTCAAAATTAACGTGGTTAAATAGTTCTAATTAAAATATTTTTAAGAAGCTGTCCACCATTGGTGGACAGCTTTTTTTATTGTCAATCCCTTAGATTCGCTACGTTGAAGTGGCAGAGCCGAAATCACCACAAACAAGAAGTGAGAACAGTTTATTAATTAGTGTCTGCAAGAACCGAGTTTACTTCGGCAGACTTATTTCGACACTTCGGCAGGCTCACTTCTACAACACATCGCAGCACATTGTAGCACAAGTAAGAAAACGTCAAAGACAAGGCTCGCGAAGTGTTGAAAATCAAGGAACTGACGAACGAAGCAAGTGCATAGGCAAAGCTTGCTTTGACTATGCCTTGCAAGGAGGAAGAAGACAAAGTCAGTTTGCTTTTGCAAATGACTGTTTTCAACACGAGTAACCTTTAGCTCACGCGATGTGCTGAGCTTACCAGCACTGAGCAACGCCGAAGTGTCGAAGTGAATTCGTAAACTCGGTTCTTGTAAAGACTAATTATCAGTTTTGACCAATTTAGCCCTCACTTCTGGAGACGAGTCAGCTGGTTTTAATGCAATAAAATACACTCCTGAAGGTAAATTACTAATATCTAAACATGTAATTAAATCATCTAAGTTTAGCTCTATTACTATTTTACCAGTTATATCATAAACTTTAAGATATTCGTAAAGTGTGTTTTCTTGCACAATATTAACATAGTCTTTAGCAGGATTAGGATAAATTTTAATATTTGAATGATACTCATCAACCCCAATATCTAGTAATACATTAATATAAACTGTTGTAATCGTATTATTATAATATAAGTTATCGGTAGGAGTAAATTCAACATTTAAAGCTTGATTATCTCCAATTTCAAGAATTGTGTTAAAATCTGGATTATATGCAAAACTTCCAGATATATTTGCTGTTGCATTAAGTTGAGTTGCTGACAAAGCTGTTCCATAATTAATATCTGCTGGATTTTCCCAAGTAATTATTGGTGTTATTTTAGTGATTTCAAAATCAGCTCCTGTAAATAATATGATGTTATAATTATCATTATCATCAAGAGAGAGGGTTCCTTGAGATATTTCATATATACCAATTAATTCACCTGGCTCACGTTCGAGTGCTCCTGAAAAATTGTCCCATGGAGCAATATCCGGAATGGGTGTAAAAGTTAATACTGGATCAGGCTCTCCATATTCTTTCGATTGATTTTCGTCAACTATTATCATTAAGTTTTTAATTTTGATTTCAAAATCAGCTGAATTAAAACTCATATTATAATTTGCGCCAAGACTTAATGTTCCTTGTGTTATAGTATAAATGCCAAGTTCTTCGCCAGATTCTCTGCTTAACCCACCTGTGTATTCGTCTCCAGATATTGGTAAGGGTAATGCAGAGTAACTAAACACAGGGTCTTCATCACCATAAGCTTTATATTGGTTATTATGAGCATTTATTATTATTAGTTTAGCAGTAATTTCAAAATTTTC
>JAQVOR010000188.1 GCA_028702535.1 Bacteroidales bacterium | reverse complement strand
AAAGAAAGGAGGTGTCAGGCAAGGTAAAGAATAGCGAAGAATTTGTTGCAGCATAAATTTTATGTGTAGTAACAAAGAGTAATTAAAAATTAGTGATTAAAAAAGACAACACAGCCTCCGCAAAAAGAACTGTGTTGCCCGAACGTTATACCGAAGTTTATACTTCACAAAAGTAAGTAAAATGATAACGAAAAATTTAAAAAATGTCGTAAATTCGACAATTAGTAGCTTATTTGCAGGAATAGTGGTAATTATAGCTATGTTTATGACTGTATCGTGTGAGAAAGAGGATCGTTTGTTGCAAACCACAACAGTTAATAACATTCAAACATTTAGTTCAACAGAAGAATATGTGGCAGAAGTTAATAAAGTCGCAAATATGACTTATGAAGAGTTGTGCGAATACGAAAATGTTAAAGGGTTTTATTCACTTGGACGAAAATGTGATGAGATTTATTCTCAGGCTAATCCAAAGAATTTTAATTCTATAGAAGAATTTGTCCAATTTGTGGAAAGCAACTCTGAATATATCGAGTTGGTGACTGATTCTAACAACGAATTAACTCTTGAAATAAAATCAGGATTTAATTCTAATAGATACCTGGTGGGAGAAGATGGTCTGTTTAGAATTTCAAATAATCTATATAAGGTTATTGATAATTTTACAATTATCACAAACAATAATAATATTGAAAAAATTAAAAGAATAAATGCGTTAAACTATCAAAATTATTTTGAAGATTCTACTATTATGTTTCCTAGTTATGTAAAACAGCCACAAAATAAAACAACTGCAGGTTATTATGACATTGATCGAGAGGCAATAAATGGTAATGAAAAAACTAAAATTTTTATGAATACATGGGCTTATGATCATTCTCAACAAAATGATACATATTTGCAAAGTGATTTTGTAGTACGTCCTTATCATAAAACCTTATGGGTTTGGTATTATTGTTCACGCACACTGTCTTGGGACATTGATGCAAAACTTGTTGCTCATTTTGGTGATGATATTTGGGCTGGCTGGCTCATAGATGAAAATGAATCAGGTGTATATGATTCATATAGATCTCACACCTGGTTTGTATGGTTAGATCACGGATTAGATAATGGAGGATATTCAGATATATATTGGGTTGAATTTGATTGGTGTCATTTTTGGGGAAGTTCACCAGATGCAGGTCCAGCAAGTTATGATATTTACTAAATATGAGATATACAATTTATTACATTATCTTTTTATGTTTGTTATGCTCGTCTTGCCGTGAACTCGTGCAAGACGAGTTTCCTGATTTCGAAAACACAGTAACTGTAAATACCCTTATTGGCGCTGGAGATACTGTAAAAGTTTATTTAGCATACACAGACGAACTCAATGGGAATCCACTTGAAATCATTGAAAATGCTGTAATTTCCATGTCTAACCAAAATTTGGAAAGCATTATTTTCACGCATCAAGGTAAGGGATTGTATGTGTCAAATTTTGTTGCACAGGTAAGTGACACCTTTAATTTATCAGTAATTGTGCCAGGCGAAGATGTTGTAACATCTTCCTGTGTTGTGCCGGAACCAATAGAAATAATCGATGCAGATCTTGATCCCTATGGCTGCGTTAATGACGAGGGTGTTGCAATACCTTTGGCATATGTAAAAATAAGAAATAATTTTGATAATGCATTTTATGGGGTTGTTTATTTTAAATCATATGTAAAGGAGCCTCGTATCTCAGAGGACTTAAATAATCCCGGGTCATATACCGTAGATACTGTATATGTTTTGAACTCAGATTATAAAGCAATTGGCACAATTGACAATATCAACGAGTTAGGTGAATTTCTTGAAAAAGAAATTGAAGTATTTAAATTATTTGATTCTAACCGAATAATTTCTGTGGCATTTCAAGTTAAACTTAGAACAGTGGATTATAATTATTACTCATATATTAATAGCATTGGTGCTTATGAGGCTAGCAGATACCCTAACTTTTCTAGTTCTTATATTGTACCTTCTAATTTATTTTCAAACATCGAAAATGGGTATGGCATCATGGGGGCATTTTCAGAATTTGAAACAGATACAATTTTTAAATAAAGCGGTGTATGAAAAAGTACTACAGTTTATTTGCAATACTTCTCCTGACTTATACATGCATTTTTGCCCAAACTCATGTTTCGGGTTATGTGTATGATGCCAATACAAAAGAAACAATCATTGGTGCAAACGTGCTCGACACTATAGTAAATTTGGGCACAAGCACAAATACACAAGGCTATTTCTCACTTATCACAACATCACCTGTTCTTAAAATTTCATTTATCGGATATGAAACAAGTTATGTTGATATCAGTATTAGCGAAGATAATTTCCTCAATATTTACCTAAAAGAATCAATTGAGCAACTGAAACAGGTTGAGGTTTCGGCACAAGTTGCAAATTACATGAATGCACCAAAACTAGATATCAAAGACATCAAGAACTTACCTGCAATTGGCGGTCAACCCGACGTTATACGTGCGACTAGAATACTTCCCGGGATTCAAACTCAGAATGAAATATCCAGCTTACTGATAATAAGGGGTGGAGATCCAGGGCAAAATATGTATTTGCTTGACGACATTGAATTGTTATCGGTTAATCATTTGGGCGGAATCATGTCTGTTTTTAATCCCGATATTATCAAAGATGTGCAGATATACAAAGGTGGTTTTCCAGCCAAATATGGAGGAAAACTATCCTCGATTGTTGATATTACTCAGCGAAATGGAAATGCCTCGGAATTTAATGGTGCATTAGGGATTGGAATTACAGATCTGAACTTGAGTTTGGAAGGAAAACTTGGAAGTAAAACAACCTACATTATTAATGGCAGGAAAACTGCATTTGACCCGTTATTGTACGCAATAACATCAATTATAGAGGGTAACGCTTCGAAAATGTTTTATGGCTTTTATGATGCCAGTATGAAAATTTCCTGGACTGCTAATGATAAAAACAAATTTCATTTTAATGTTTTTCAAGGAGACGACTACATCCATAATAAAAGTAATTTAGCTGTAAACAACACAGAAGTTAAAGCGAAAAAACATTGGGGAAATTTTGCTCTTGCCGGATCCTGGAACAGTACAGCAAATTCGAGGCTTTTCGGGAAAACCGTTTTATCATACACTCGATATAGAGTGAAGGATTTTGAATCATACAGTAGCGACACAGTTAGTGACTACAAAAAGAGATTTTTATCCAGTGTTGATAACCTTTCCTTAAACTCAAATTGGATATATAGAATTTCTAATGCATGGAGAATTGATGCCGGGTTACATTCCTCATTTGGATATTACACGCCATTTAATTATCGGATTACAGGCGAAAGCTCTTCGTTTTCAAAAGTCTCCAATGAAATTTTCAATAATGCTGTATCTTTATCAAACAAATTAGACATATCAAAAAAAATTAACGCGGATATTGGTGTGCGTGCGACCAATTACACATACTCCGATGTCAATGAGTTTGTTTTAGAGCCAAGATTCAATATTAGCTTTAATATGAAAAAATACGGGCTCGTAAACATGGATTACATGCATGTTAGCCAAACATCTCATTTATTTCTCTCTCCAGGAATTATCTATGTAAATGAAACTTGGTTACCTGCATCCAAAGGGGTTCCGGTATCCAAATCAAAACAATATTCTGTTTCCTGGAGTAAAAATTTCCATAACAATATGTTTGCGTTTAGTGTTGGGGCATATCATAAAGACATGTCAGATTTAATTACCGCAAAATCCATTTATTTTGATGCTACCAGCCTTGAGAAATGGGAGAGTATTGTTGAAACAAACGGTGTAGGGACAGTTCAGGGTATTGAGCTAATGCTAAAAAAGAATTATGGTCGCTGGACAGGAATCATATCATATCATTTAAGTCACGCAACTCGTCAGTTCGAAAATATCAACAATGGAGAAGCATACGTATATGAATTTAATCGCCCTCATGATTTTTCCATATTCATAAGTCATGAATTGAATGAAAAATGGACTTTTAGTGTAGCATGGTGTTATCAATCGGGATTACCATATACTCCGGTGATCGGACGGCAAATGATATTTGACCCAAATCGCGAAGAGGGCTATAATTATTATGAAGCGTTTATTTATGGAGAACGAAACAGCGAACAAATGAAAGATTTTCATCGATTGGACATAGGTTTTACTTACAAAACTTTAACTAAAAAAAGCAAACTGCCTTGCGAGTGGACTTTCTCTCTTTACAATGCCTATAACAGGCACAATCCTAACTATTACTATTATAATAACAATGACGGTCAATCTACTCCTCAAAATTATAATACTTTTATTCATTTTGACATGTATCAAATGAGTATTTTCCCAATTATACCAGGCGTATCATATAAAGTGTATTTTGGTAAAGAAAATGTTAAAAACAAATACAAAAATTTCATTGAAAAATTGGCTGAATTATGAAAACTAGAATCATTATAACAACAATCCTTGCATTAGTTGCT
>JAQVOR010000068.1 GCA_028702535.1 Bacteroidales bacterium | reverse complement strand
AGCCTCCCGCTAGCGTTCATCCTGAGCCAGGATCAAACTCTTCTTTGTAATATAAATCTTAAATATCTTTCGTTTAATACTGACTCTGTTTGTAATTAAAATATAATATTTTAACCTGTCTTCTTTTTGCTACTTGCTAATAAGTCAAAGAACTTGTTTTTAATCTTTCCCTTTCTTTCGAAATCATTATCTCGTTGTTTTTGGGATTGCAAAAATAGATACTTTTTCATTCCCACCAAAACTTTTTATGCTTTTTTTTAATTGTTTTTTCACTTTATCTCTCAACGCCTTGACCTATTGATGATTACCAAATAAAAAAGTTTTTATTTAATTATTTTTTATCAGTTTTTAGCAACTTATCTAATCATTTTTCTTATTTTTACTCCAAATTTTAATAATTGTGAACAAAAAACAGCACACAATATCACATATTAACAAAAGAGGCAATGTATTTTATTACATAATAATAGCTATTGTAGGTTTTGTCTTGTATGGACAGTCGATACAAAACAACTTTAATATTGATGATGACTATGTTTACGAAAACCATGAACTTGTGCAACAGGGGATTAGTGGCATCCCCGACATATTCAAATCCAGATATAACACCAGAGACGAACAATATTTTGGTTACAGACCTCTAACTATTGCAATTTATGCAATCGAATATGAAATATTCGGAAGTAACCCTCATACTGCTCACTTACTTAACATTATTTACTACATTATTTCTTGCGTAATATTATTCCATTTTTTACAAAGCTTATTAATAAAGAAATTTCCTAATTTATTCCTATGGATATCTTTTTTAATTGTAATAATTTTTGAAACTCACGCAATACACTCCGAGGTGATACTTAGCATAAAAAACAGAGAAGAAATCATCAGTTTAATTTTTGGGTTAATCTCAGCGATTTACGCTCTAAAATTTTTTGACACCAAAAAGATTGTCAACATTATTATTGCAGTCATATCTCTTTCATTAGCCTTTTTAGCAAAAGAATCAGCTATTGTGTTTCTTGCTTTAATTCCATTATCAATAGTTTTCTTTAAAACTGACATAAAAATACTTCAAATATTAAAACCAAAAAACAATAATAAAAAGAGAGATACAAATACAATACTCAAATGGACATTATTAATGATAATTTTTCTTTACGTAATAATTGTCGGAAGAATTAAAATTATTAATAAAATATCAATAATAGATATCCATAATTGGGATAATACAATAAGTGTATTATTTGTATATGCTATGTTTTTTGCCGTCTATACCTATATATTAATAAGAAATCGCAAAACTAAACATAGAACAATTGCTTCTAAACGCAATATCGTTTTATGGACACTCAGCTTTTTTATGTTAATTATATCATCAATTTTTGATTCTCAATTATCTTCATTAATAGCATTTTTCTTAATGTTTTGCAGTCTTAACAACAAAAACAAATCAACTGAGATTAAGATTAAGCTTTTTGAAAATCTCAATCGCAAAGTAGTAGTATCAGTTTTAGTGATAGTATTTTTGGGAGGAGCAATATTAGCTGTAACGTATTTTATCCCTAAACAATCTTTACCAGAGCTTAACGCCCCAGTTTATAAATGGCAAAACCCAGCATTTACAACAGGCCTTGCAGGAGAAAAAACCGCTATCGCCATATACAGTTTGGGATATTACGCAAAACTACTTTTAATTCCACATCCATTAAGATTTTATTATGGCTACAAAATGATCCCAGATGTTAATATGACTGATATTATTGTAATTCTAAGTTTATTATTAAATTTATTTTTACTGTATATTGCTTTCATCAAATTTAATAAACGACATCTTATCTCCTATGGAATTTTGTTTTATTTTATTGCAATTTTTCCTTTTGCCAATACTTTTTTCCCACTTACAGGGATTATTGCCGAGCGTATGCTGTTTGTTCCGAGTATAGGTTTCAGTATCGTCGCTATTGCAATATTATTAAAACTTTTAAAAATAAAACAAGATGAAGCTTACACTAAATCTGTTAGAAATAAAACAATTGCTCTTGCTTTGATAATAATTTTGCCGAATAGCCTAATTACCATAAATCGTAACGCTGATTGGAAAGACAGAGAAACATTATTTGAACATGATATTCAATATTTGGAGAACTCGGCAAAAGCAAACACAATTTACGCCAATCTGCTTATCGGTGAGGTTTATAATGCTATTAAAAACAATATCCCAATAAATAATTATAGAAATCAAATAGATTTAGCCACTAAACACTTTCAACAGGCTGCATACATTGATACCACCTACTCTAATCCATGGCACAATCTTGGTTATATAAACATGATTCTTTATAAAAATTATGAACTTGCCGAAATGCAATTTTCAAAAAGTATTGCAGCTGACTCAAGCGTTGCTGCATCTTATCTTAATAGAGGAATTTCAAATTATTATCTCGAAAAATATGAACAATCGATAAAAGACTTGGATGATTATGTAAATAAAAACAAAAATTTTAAAGATAAAGAATTAGATAAGGCTTATTTATTTACAGCAAAATCTGAGTTAGAAACTGGGGATACTCTTGAAGCGACAAAGAACTACGTTTTAGCATTAGAAAACCTTAAAACCCAAAACTTAAACAAAGCGGTTCTTGATGATATAAAGAGTCATTTTATAATGGTAAAGCGATTCGACCTTGCAATAAAAGTTTCGGACTTTGAAATATCAATAAACTCACAAATTGATGTCCCTTATGTTGAAAAAGGCAACTACTATCTACTATCTGGAGATACAGTTCAAGCAATCGAAAATTGGGAAATTGCTTTTGAAAAATTTAATGGAAATTATAATATTGGCATGACATTGTACCAGTATTTTAGTGCTAACGGAAATATAGAAAAAGCAAATTATTATTACTCAAAAGCCGTACAATACAGACAATCTCATCCTCAAAAATAAAATATTAACCAATAAACTTTGCGATTGCTTGATCTTCGGCGAGACGTATTTTTTTTATTTCCTCCTTAGTTTGATCATCGAACCCAACAAAATGCAACACACCATGTATTATAACACGCAATAATTCTGTATCACTGGTTTGATAGGTTTTTGCATTTTCACTAACTCTATCTGTGCTAATAAAAACATCTCCAGAAATCACATTGTTCTCGCAATAGTTAAAACTAATTATATCGGTAAAATAATCGTGGTTTAAATGTTTTTGATTAATCTCAAGCAGATACTCATCGGAACAAAATATATAATTAATGTCCCCAACTTGTTTTTGATATTTTTCAATAATTTGAACAACCCACATTTTAATTTTTTTAAAATCAAGTTCGGGCAATTGCACATCTTCATTAAAAAAATTAATACTCATAACTAATTTGTGCCAAGTGTTTTAAGATACTCTTTATATTTTGTTTTATAATAACTTTTCAATTTCACATTAGACATCTGCAGCAGCTCATTAAAACGAAGTTCAGTTTCTTTTTCTTTAAAGGCTTCATCAGGATTGCTCAACTGATAGTCTCTTGCTTCATTTGATTTGCGTTTGTCATCTATTTCTCTTTCTCTTTCACTATTTTCAGCCTGCAATAATCTGGTTAATATGTTTTCTTGTCTATTAATTGTTTGAGGGGTAATATTACCATCAATAATATCGCTAAGATTTTCATTCATCATTCGATTTATTTCTTGCAAAAGTTTAGCTGCTTCTGGACTAATACCACCATTCATCATGTCGTTTAGCATTTGTTGCATCATTTCTTGTTGCATTAGCATTTTTGCAAGCTGCTCGCTATTTTTGCCACCAGGCTTTTTCCCGCCTTCTTTCATTTGGTCAATCATATCTTGCATCTGCTGCTTCATTCCTTTCTGCATATCTCTCATTTGCCCTTTTGGTTTTCCTTTACCTGGATTTTTACAATTATTACATTGTCCCTCACCACTTTTTTGCATAGCCATCTGTTGCTGCATTTGCTCTAACATTTCCATAAGCAACAATGCCAGATTATTTGCAGATGTCATCACTAATTGCTGTGAGGCCTCTACTAAGTATCTACGATTTTCGCCAATTTCACTCATAATAACATTAAGGTTTTTGTAGATGTCAGATATCTCTTTAGCCACTAATGGTCCTAATTCTGGAATACGCGACGACATTGCATTTAGCGAATCTCTAATAATATCAAAATTATTTTGTGCATTTTTTTGTTTAACAATATATTCTCTATATCTTGGATCACGTAAGCCCAATGTTTTTTGCTGTATTAAAATATCTTCTTGGTCGAATGAGAAAGTCAAAAGATTTTCAAGAACTTGCTGTATATCCTCAAGATTTTCCATCATTTGTTCCATAGATTGAGCATCCATCATAGATTGCATCTGCTCACTCATTTTCTGCATCTTTTCAGAAGTCTGCTTTTGGGATTTTGCAGCTTTTTTATTTTTATTATCTTGCATTTCTTGTTGAGCCTGCTCCATCATTTCGGAAATCTCTTGCATCTCTTCATCAAAATCGTCCATTTTCATTGGTTCTTTAAGCTCTGCATTCTTTTCTAAGGTCTCTTTATAATCCCTTTTAATATCCTCGAACTCTTTTATATGTTCTTCTTGCTTTTCCTGAAGTTTTTCTTGATTTATTTTTTTATCATCAGTCATTTCGGAAAGTTCCTTATGCTCCTTAGCTAGCTCCTCAAGATCACTAATAGATTTATTAACCCTCTCTTCTACTTCAGCTTTTTTTAGCAATTCGAGAGTATTATCCATTTGTTTTTCCATTTCTTCAGCCGAAAATTTAAGCTCGTCAGCGATTTTGAAAAACTCTTCTTTATCAAACTCTTCCATAAGCTTTTGCAGTTCCTCCATCAACTTCATCATTTCCTTATCCATAAGGTTTTTCATCAGCTCGTTAATTTGTTTCTGCTTTTCTAGCATGTCCTCATTCTTACTGAATTGCTCCTTAAACTGCTGCATTTTTGATTGCTCCTGCGAAATTTCACTCATCAGTTGGTCAAGTTTAGCTTGATCCTGCATAATCTGCTCCATCATCTGATTACGTTCATAAGCCGTCATTTGCTCATTTATCAATTTCTTCTGCAATTCTTCAACATTTTTCCTAATTCGGAAACTTACATCCTTGGCTTGATCTATTTTTTCTTCTGTCTCTTTATTAGTTTTTGAACTCATATCCTGCAAATCGTCTGCTCCAGGTATTACAAACTCCATTTCACGTGTGCGTGTAGTTTTAATTCCATTAACACCGTCATTATCAGACACTTCAAAATAATAAACTATTCTATTTCCATCAGTATCTAAAGAACTAAAATCAAATGCGAAATAAAAATCCTGCGAACTAATCCTTTTCGAGAAAGGAATAGAAATTTTAATAAGCGTATCGCTTTTTTCTTTAGGTTTACATACAAATTTTAAATTCGTAAACCCATAATCGTCATCAATAAATCCATTGTAATAAACCACCGCAAAACGGGCCGTATCTGTTAAATTCTTTACACTTATTGTGGGATACAAGTCGGGAACAACGCTAATCTGATAATTTATACCCGAATTATCTTTAAAATATTTGTTTTCCACATTTACGGTATAATTACAAGACTTTAAAATAACACGTTCTAACTGAAATTTCTTTTGGTTTTGAACAGCTGCAATAGACATAGAATCAAAAACCACATTTAGTTTATCTAAATTAAGTGTGTTAAAAGTCCACAAAACCTTTGAACCGACAGGCACATTAAGATCGCCAGAATTTTGATACTTTTTGTCTTCGATACCTGTATAATTAGGAGCATCAACAAAAACTTCAAAATCCAAAATTGAAGGAGCAGGCAAAACTTCTATTTCATACTGTTTTGAGGATATGCCTGCGGCAGACATATTAAAACGGACACTATTATTAAGATTACTAAATTTGTATTGAAACACTCCAGTCGATTTTTTTTCCATATAAAAATCGTTGCCCCCATAATTTATTAGCACTTGGTCGGGCGAATAAGAACCCTTAGCACTAACTTCGACAATAAAATCTGTTCCTTTTTTTGCTATCAACGAATCATTTAATAGCTCAAAACTAAACGGAGCTGGTTGAGTATAATGAGTATTAAAATTAATAATCCTCTCTGTTGCATCGGAAAACATGCCAGGCCAGACAACAAAAAGTAACATTAAAAGAATAAAAACAGGACCTAACAACTTAAAATACTTAAAGTTTTTCTTTAAATTTATAGCAGATAAAAAAGGTATTGGGCTAAGTGTTTGTGTTCGTTGGTTAATACTTGCAATTATAATGTCTTTTGAAGTATGATCTTTTTCTGTTAGCAGCTTTAGTTCAAGAGTGTTTTGTAATTTATCTGCAACCTCTGGAAAGTGTTTACCTAAAATTTTACTTGCTTGCTTATAATCAATAATTTTACCTATTTTAAATAAATTTAATATCGGGATTAAAATCATTCTCACAAAAATAATTAAATAAAGTACGGCTGTAATTACGACTAAAGTTGTTCTAAACCCTACACTAAAATGTCCAAAATATTCAGCAATTACGATAATAAGATACCATAAAAGATAGACAGTAGCAGCAAGTAAAAGCCCTTTAATAATCTTATTGATGTAATATTTTTTGATAAAAGCATCAAGTTTTTTTAATAATATTTCATAATTCGTTTCAGTCATATTAATTAGCTAACCAATAACTTGGATTCATAGGTGTTGATACTTTCCATATTTCAAAATGCAAAACAGTTTTATTTTCAGATTTATCGGTATGTATAATACCCAGCGATTGTTTTGTAACTACCATTTCGCCAACAGAGACATACACGTCATCTAAATTTGTGTAAACACTAAGATATTGCCCATGTCTAATTATTACCGCATTTTGAGCACCTGGAATTGAAATAACTTTTCGCACCTCCCCGTCAAACACTGCTCTTGCAGTAGAACCTGTCGTAGTTGTGATGTCAATTCCTTTATTATCAAGAGTTACATTTCTTAAAATCGGATGGTTTTGCTTACCAAAGGAGCTTGTAATTACGCCTCTTTCGACTGGCCAAGGTAATCGTCCTTTATTATTATCAAAATTAGTACTTACAATTTTTTCGGCAGGTGTAAGTTCGTACTTTCCAGTCTTAGAACCAGATGAACGTTTTGCCTCTTCTGCGATTAATTTTTCAATTTCGCGTTGTAATTGTGCCATTTGTTTTTGTTGCTCTTGCAACTTATTTTTAAGTTCTTGCTCTTGTGATTTAAGATTTGCAAGTGTCGATTCCTTATTCTGTTGTTCTTTTGTTAATTTTTGCGATTCCTTTTTTTCTTCATTTAATAAACGAGTTTTAGAGAGCTTTGCCTCATTAAGTTTCGCAATTTGGATTTCTAAAACTGCTTTTACAGAATTTATAGCCATAAACTGCTTTTTTCTAAACTCTGCTAACTGCTGCATATATTTTAAACGCAAATAAGTTTGATTAAAATCATCAGCTGAAAGAATAAACATAATATCGTTATATTTGTTTTGATTTTTCCATGCCACTTTAATCATGTTAGCATATTTTTGTTTTAGTATTTCAAGATCATCCTGCATAATGGTAATAATCAATTCGGTTTCGAGAACACGTTCATTATAATAAGAAACTTCGTCATTAATGTTTTGTATCAGCTCTTTTCGAGAATTTATATTTTTACTAATTAACAAAAGGCTATTATAAGATTCTTTTTGACTTTCTTTAGTTTGTTTTAATAATTTATTGGTATAACTGATTTCCTCCAATGTTTTTTTCTTCTTGTTTTCTAAATCGGTTTTCGACTGACTAAGTGCAGCATTGTGTCCAACAAGACAAAAGATTATCAAAAGTATTATGTACGATATTTTATTCATAACTCAATTTTCTCGTATTTATCACTAATCTTAAAAGGTAACGACATTGATTCGGCATCTATTGTAAGGCTTTCGATATTTATAACAAGCCGTGGTGCAAACCTAGGTGTTGTAATTTCTATGTTTATTTGATGCGGAAAATACTGATTTCCAACAAGGTACTGTTTATCATATTCTACATATAAGGATTGTTGTTGAATATAATTCTCAAGGAACATGTCGTTTATCCTAAAAAGCTCGGGTAAAACTTTTACAAACTGGAATACAAATTCGTTTGTTTGAAAAACAGTTTCGCCTGGGCCAACACCAACTGTATCACTAATTTCTTTCTCCAATTTACGTTCCCAGCGTTCTGGATTTTTTTCATCAACATAAAACTTTACATATTTTCGCTGCGAAATTGAACTCATACAATATAAACTTGAGTCATAACACTGTTTAAAGTTAGATACTGCTTTTGAGGTGTCTTCTGGTTGCGGATAAAAGAAAAAAGAATTAGTAATTATTGCTTGTATCATATTATAATCCATGTCCATTTCAAAACGGTTTGTCAGAAACACAAAATCTCCTGAATAATAAGTTTTATCTAACCTATTAATAAACTTAACCGAATCTTTGGTAATAAGCATTCTTGCACCTTCGATATTATACGACCTCAAACTTATCCAGATAGCTGTATCTTTTTTCATTCGTATAATCCCGCTAAACTCCTGTTTTTCTTCTCCGATAAACAAATCGGCTGAGAACTTTAGGCTAAGATTCTCATATTCAAACTGATTTTCTAATAATTCGCGATACAACTTTGGCGGGCGCATATTTTCGCCCTTTCGTCCTCCAACAAAAGCAATCTTACATGATAAGACTAAAAATATCAAACCCGATAAAATAAATATATATTTAATAATTCGTTTCCCCACTTTACTTATCAATTGATTTGTTTTTAATCTTATCTTTAATTATGGACGAATCATTACCATATTCCACCGAGCTTTCCCATGACTTTACCGCTTTATCTATCTTACCAAGCTCAAATAAAATATCCCCTTGATGTTCAAGATAAACTGGATTTTTTACATCAACATTTATTGCTTTATTAATAAAAATCAATGCCTCATCATATTGTTTATTCTTAAACAAAACCCATGCATGTGTATCAAAATATATCGCATTATCGACATCTAATAATTCAATAAGTTTTGAGCTTAACTCTAAAGCTCTATCAAGTTTTTGATCTCTTTCGGCAAGAAAATAGGAATAATTATTTAGCACTGTAATATTTTCAGCATCTTTATATAAGACTAATTCATAAATTGAATCTGATTCATGATGTTTACTAATTTTATGCAATGCATCTCCTTGCATAGTTAAAAACTCAAGTAAAACCATTTGATCATTGGACAAAAACTGTGACGCATAGCTTACCGCCTCATCCACATCACTATAATTTTCAGTAAAATAAGCTGCTGGAACATAATATTTGTACAATTCAATAACATTAGGATATAAACTTATTGCCTCCTTGCTTCTTTCGTACAATTTATCCATATCCCTAAGTACAAAATCAAGTTGTAATGCTTGTTCCCAAATTTGAAATTTTGATTTGTCCTTAGCGAGTATCACATCAAATTCCTTTTGTGCTGCCACATAGTTTTCAGTCATAATATAATAATCGGAGCTTAAAGCTCGAACTTTAAGTTCATCTGGATATTTTTCAGTCATCACCTCTATCAGATACTTAATATTTCCAATAATATAATTATCCTTACCCATTACATCAAGCATTTGTAACATAATTCGAACTTTAATATCAAGTTTAACATCATCACGGGCAATACCAATAGCAAGATATTTAAAAGTGTTTTCAAAATCTTTTTGGGTTCGATAAAAATCCGCCATTGAAAAATAAATTATGCCCTCAGTAATTTGATCTTCATCTATTGATGCGTAAACAGCTTTTGCTTGGTCATATTTACCTGAATTAACATAAGATTCTGCCAATAAAGTTTTGTATTTCGTATTATTTGGAAATTTATTAACCAATTTTTGCATCTCTGCAATTGCTAAATCAAAATTACCGATATTATTATAAGTTGCTTCTTTTTCGAGTGAGATTATTTCATTAATTCCAAAATGCTTTTCAGCATCGTCAAGTATTTTTAATGCCGATTTTGTATCGCCTAAACTCATAAAGATATTTGACAATTCGAAATAATAATTTATTTTTTTTGGAAACAGTTTAATAAGCTCTTTATAAACATTAGCCGCTTTATCAGCCGAGTTATTATTCTGATACAGATAAGCTAAAAGCAATTTATAATACTCATTATTGGTATTATCAAAACTTACGGCTTTCTCGGCATAATCTACGGCACCAGCATAATCGCCAGCAATATTCAAAATGCCAGCAATTTCGTAATATACGGCCGATTGTGTATCATCAACCTTCATAGCAGCGGTATAATTTCTTAAAGCTTCCTCAAAATTACCTAATACCTTTTGTTTATTGGCTTCAAGAAAATAATAATTAAAATTAAAAACCTTGATTCTGGGGTCTTCTTTTTCTTTTGCCGACTTGCCTTTAAGCATACTACAAGATGTGCCAAAAGATAACACAATCGTTGTTAAGCATACAGACAAAGCTGAAACAATTACTCTTTTTATTTTTGTTTTATTTAATCTCATACTGATTATAATCCCCTATACTTAAATCTATCTTTTTACCCTTAAATCTCACATAATTACCTATCATTGAATCAGTTATAAGAGCATCTTCGATTATAGTTTCTTTTTGAATTATAGAATTTTTTATAATTGAGTCTGATACACAAGAATTATCTCCAATTGAAACAAAAGGACCAATTACGGAATTCTCTATTTCAACATTTTCGCCAATAAAGCAAGGTTCGTTAATTACCGAGTTAGTTATTAATGCCGACTTAGCAATATTTGCCGCACCTTTAGTTCTGGCGAGTATTCGTTGATGCGTTTCTACGGTAATATCCTTATTTCCGCAATCTAACCACTCGTCCACTGCACCAGGAACAAATTTAAAACCTTTAAGTCGCAGATTTTCGAGAGCTGTAGTCAATTGATACTCACCACTTTTGCGAATATCATTATCAACAATATTGTTTAATTCCTGTCTTAATTTATCGCCATCATTAAAATAATAAATTCCTATTATTGCAAGATCAGAAACAAATTCTTTTGGCTTTTCAACAAATTCGTCAATTACTCCTTCATCATTAGTTTTAACAACACCATAAGCTTGAGGATTTTCAACTTTTTTTACCCAAATAATACTATCGACCTCAGCATCTATTTTAAAATCTGCATAAAAAAGCGTATCGGCGAAAGCCACAACGGTTTTACCTTTTAAAGCTGGAGCAGCACACCAAACTGCATGAGCAGTACCCAAAGCTTCTTTCTGGTAATAAATTTTTCCTTTTGCACCAACACTATTTGCAATCTCGACAAGCTGATTTTCTACATCTTCACCAAAATCGCCAATTACAAAAGCAATTTCCTCGATTTTTTCTGCACATACTCCAGCAATCCCTTCGACAAGACGATGTACAATAGCTTTACCTGCAAGTTCAATAAGCGGTTTTGGAACTGTGAGTGTGTGTGGTCTCATTCGTGTTCCCATACCAGCCATTGGAATAATTATATTCATAAAATTTTATTTTCAATATTTAACACAGAATATACAAATATGTTGTGTCTCATGTTTTTATTTAACTCCTGTGTGTCCAAATCCGCCAGCACCGCGTGTAGTTTCGTTAAGTATTTCGACCTCTTTCCACTCGGCTTGTTCGTGTGTTGCAATTACCATTTGACAAATTCTTTCGCCGTTTTCGACAGTAAAATCCGTGTCCGACAAATTAACAAGAATTACACCAATTTCACCCCGATAATCGGCATCAATTGTTCCAGGAGAATTCAAAACTGTTAATCCGTGTTTGTATGCTAATCCACTGCGAGGACGAATTTGTGCTTCATATCCAACAGGAAGTTCAATAAATAAACCTGTTGGGATTAAACGTCTTTCGAGTGATTTTAAAACCACTGGCTCAGTAAGATTTGCACGTAAATCAACACCAGCAGAATGTTTTGTACTGTATGCAGGCAGTTTATGTTTTGATTTATTTACTATTTTTACTTTCATCATTACACCTATAATATACTTATTAAAAAACTTACAATATTAGTAATATTACATGGATTTAGAAAATTTTTATTTTTATACAGTATCTAAGAAAATACCTCTAATCAATAAAGGGATTATAAAACAACAAAATATCTTCGTCAATTCTGCATACTTTATTATTTGACAAACCCTTAGCCGCTAATCCATTAAGATTCATGCTGTCACATCCAAAAACTAATCATTATTTTTAACTTTATTTTGGTTTGTTTGAAATTAAAATTACCTTTGTTCCTTTAATGAACTATTTATAACATGAACTATCTGTAAAGAAAATTTTATGAATAATAAAGAACTCAAAAAGATTTTAATGGATATTCCCACTAAGATTTGCAGGAACTTAAATAACGAATTTGTTAAATCAATTATAAAAAACTTAGAAGTTGATTTTTCGCATCAGCATTTTGCTGTTTTAAAACTGCTGGAAGAAAACAAATACTTATATATAACAGAGTTTGTTGATATATTGAGTATTACAAAACCTCAAATGACCGCATTAATAGAAAAACTAATTAAAATGGGATATGTAAATCGTACAAATGACCAGAATGACAGAAGAAAAATTTACATTTCAGCAACAGAAAAAGGTAGTCTAATAACATCAAAAATCAATGAGGCGGTTGATAATCATATAGATACGTTTTTGTTGAAATTAAGCCAGAATGAATTAGAAACATTGGAAAATGGTTTGATAATTCTTCAAAAACTTTGTCCAAACTGTTATGGTAAAGAAACTGTTTAAAATTTTTACACAAATATATTTATTATGAATATTTGAGTTTTTAATTACCAAATTACAACTAAAAATGAATACAGATGACTAAAAAAGTAAGTTTATCGGAATCAGTAGTACAAAGAGATGAATTTAAACGAAAATTCAGTTTATATGAACTGTATCGCTCCTTGGTATATGCCCCACGAGCAATGTCCAAACTGATTGGAAACAATAAAAGCAAATTACTTGACAATCATTTTGTTGAACGTTTGCAACTAGCTGTAACCGAGGTAAACGGTTGTGCAGCTTGTTCGTATCAGCACACGCAAATGGCTCTAAAACAAGGCATGAGTAATGAAGAAATAACTAGCTTTTTGAGCGGTGGTAGTGATTTAACTAAACCTGAAGAAGCAAAAGCTATAATGTTTGCTCAGCATTTTGCCGACTCAAGAGCTTACCCTAAGAAATATGCCTATGATTCTATTGTAACAGAATATGGAAAAAAAGAAGCACGTATTATTCTTTCAGCTGCCCAAGTGATGATTGCAGGAAATATGTATGGAATCCCCTTTAGTGCATTTTTGTCAAGACTTCACGGAAAACCATACAAAGGCAGCTCATTATTTTACGAGTTGGGAATGCTGATAGCTGGACTTTTATTTTTGCCTATTGCAATGATTCACGGAGCCCTAAGAGGTTTGTTTGGGTTACCAAATGAAAGATTTGACAAAAGTATAGATGAATAATTTAAAAATTTAAAATAATAAACAAAATGAGAGAAAATTTAAATGTTTCTATTGATTGGACAGAAAAACTACAATTTACTGCTACCAATAACAAAACCGATGCTGAAATCATTATTGCAGTAGAAAACCCTGACAAAACTGCAAAAATTACAGGCACTAAACCAAAGCATGTTTTTCTTCAAGGTCTGGCCGGATGTAGTGGTGGGGCTATTATTTTTCTTTTACAAAAAATGAGAGCAGAAATGCCAACAAAATTTTCAATGGACATTTCGGGAAAATTGACAACGGAACATCCTATGTATTTCGAAACCATTGATATGACCTTTAATTTTGAGGGAAACACGGATGTTAAAATGATAAAAAAAGCAGTACAAATGAGCGAAGAACAGTATTGTGGTTTATCCTATATGCTTAGAAGTATGGCTAAATTTAATATTAAAATACTGTTAAATGGGGCAATTGTTGAAAAATAAACCAAAATAACAAACATATTCAGAACTCCTGATCTTTCGTAGTTGTTACCGTCGCATGTTTTCGAAAACACGAAACCTATTTACCGTCTCAACATTTCCCAAACTTTTTCCTTTACAGTAACAACACTTGCAAAAATTATTAAAAGCCCAGTATTTAAAACATAAACCATTATCTGCGATCTGGGACGGAAGTATTTACTGATAAGAAACAATCCCATGGCTAGAATAAGATAGAAAAACGCATTTTTCATATCATAAGGAACTCTATAATATTTTTGTCCCCAATAAAATGAAAGTAGCATCATACAAAAATAGCAAATAAGAGTTGCCCATGCGGAACCGACATAACCATAAATTGGAACTAAAATAACATTAAGTACAATAGTTATTACAGCTCCGAAAATTGCAAGATATGCACCGTATTTTGTCATATCGTTTAACTTGTACCAAATTGAGAAATTGAAGAATATTCCTAAAAACAAATTTGCAAGCAGTAATATTGGAACAACTTTTAAGCCTTCGTGATAATCGACATCAATAAAGAACTTAATAATGTCTATATAAAACATTACGCCAAGGAATATTAACAATCCACAAATAATAAAATATTTTGTTGCTTTTGCGTAAAGTTCGCGAGCATTATGTTCATTTTTATTATTAAAAAAGAAAGGTTCGGCAGCATAACGAAACATTTGAATAAACAAAGTCATCAAAATTGCCAGTTTATAATTTGCACCATAAATTCCTAATTGCTCCATTGGATTAAGATGATCAGCAACAAGATGTTTTAAAAGAACTCTGTCGATTGTTTCGTTTATCATACCAGCAAATCCAGCAATAAGAAGAGGTGCTGCGTATATCAAAATCTTTTTCAGGAGTACTTTATCAAAACTAAATTTGACATTAAATATCTCGGGCAATAGCATCAATAAAGTAAGAACATTTGCAGCCAAGTTTGCAATAAAGACATAACCAACGCCAATATTTGGAGAATAAACAGTTAAAAATACTGAGTCAGGATTACTAATTGCAAGTTTAGGACATAATAATAAAAAATATAAATTTAGACCAATGTTTACACCAATATTTACCAGCTTAAAAATAGCAAATTTCCAAGCTTTATTTTGCAATCTTAATTTTGCAAACGGAATGGAAATAAATGCATCAACTGCCACAATTAAACCCATCCATAAAATATATTCTGGATTTGCCTGATATTGTAAAACATTTGCAACAGGCTGTAAAAAAACCAACAATAAAACAATAAAAACTGTTGAGGTAACGGCAAGACTTGTTAGGATAGACGAATAAACTTTGTCAAAAATGTTTTTATCCTGTGCAAACCTAAAAAAACCTGTTTCCATCCCATAAGTCAAGAGAATTAGCAAAAAAGTAACATAAGCATATAGTTCTGTTACAATCCCATAAATCTCTGGAGCAAATAATCTGGTATAAAGTGGAACAAGAAGATAATTTAATAATCTCCCCAGAATACTGCTAAGTCCATAAACTGCAGTTTGTCCGGCTAATTTCTTTAGTTGACTGCCCACTAATTGTTTTTTTACGAAAATAATTTATAATTCTTATAATAGTGAGCAAAAATCACAATAGTTATTAACGGCAATCTGTTGAGTTGATAAAAACACAAAAAGATTGAGTAATGTGCAAAAAAAGGATATATCGTCCCTACGGGACTTATAACATAAAGACTACCAAGCCATTACCAATATCACGTTTACGGGATTAATATTGTAAAGTAATATGTTGGATTATAATGAAATACACTATTTACTAGGACAGATGCCGTAGGCATCAAACATTGGTAAAAAAGTAGTAAATAGAGTTAGAAGTCCCGTAGGGACGAGACATTTCAAGTATTGCATAGTTTTAACGAAACAGTTTTTCACAATAGTTATTAACGGCAATCTGTTGAGTTGATAAGACAAAATATTATGGCTATTTAATTCAAAACTTATGATATAATTTGTTATTTTTGTAAAAGATTCTATCTAAGCAATGACTAAAAAAGTAATATTTACAATAATCATTTCATTATTAGCAATATGTAATTATTTTGCTCAACAATCTACTGTTTACAGAATGCCTTACGGATATGAAACTTCATTTGACAACCAAAGTTCTGTACTTTATAACCAATATACATACGATAATTACTTTTTTTCGCCAGGAATAAACTATTTAAATAAAATTGATGAGATAGATTTAGAAAACAATCAAGGCTTCGGTATAAATACAGATATTTTAATAAATTCGCGTAGTTTGTTTTTCAGATTGACACCATCATGGCATTATGAAAATCTTGATTTTAGTTTAACTCTACCTTACGATTTTACAATATTTAACACTTTTAATAAATTCGGAGATATACAAATAAAAGCATCTTATAACTTAAAAAAGTCTAAATCCTACAATACAACATCTCTATCTTTTACATTCCCTACACATAATGACGAGCATGGTTTTTTTGGCATATATTCAAACGGAACTGGTAGCAATGATTTTATTTTATCAAACAATTACATCTACAATAATAACACCTATGGGTTCTATGGAACAGCAATGATTAGACACTCAATGCTAGGGAAAAAATCTATGACGATTAATTATGAAAATACTGATGAATTTGAAATATGGAATTACAGATTCCAAAATGGAAATTTATTTGCTCTTCAGCTAAATGCTTATATTGCACCTTTGAAAAAACTTCATATTCATTTCGGTGTTGGAGCAATGTATAATACAAGAAACTCATACAGCAAAGTAATTAGTTATACCTGGAAAGAAGATCTCTTAAAATTTGACAATATAAAAGGAAGTCAGAATTTTTTCTACTCGGATTTAAGATTAGGTGTTATGACTAAAATAAAAAAAGTTGACATAACTGTATTTGTTACTAGTCCAAATGTCAATAATTATTCAATCAACTCTTACAGCTTAGATTTAATTATTAAAGCAAGTTGGCAAATATTTTAAACCATGAGAAAAGCAGTTATCATATTATCGACCATAATTTTATTTTTACTTTCTTTAATAGGCTGTAACAAAGATTTGGAATACAATGCACGACAAATGAATCATATCATATTAATTAATCCATACGGTTATAACTTGCCAAATAAATTTGTTGCAGACATTCGATTCTCAGATGAGTATGGTACGTCTCAAATTGCTAATGATGTTAGTTTTATTAAAACATCTACTGACACATTTCTAATGGAAGGACCGCTTTTATGTAGAATATTAGCTACTGAAATCCAAATTTACATTGAATTTATAGATAATTACTTATACGCAAAAACAATTAATATTAATCGTGATTTTATGATTAGTACAGATACTTTAATTTTACCCATAAGTTTGGGGTACTTAATTATTGAGAACAAATCAATAAACAATATTACTGATACAAGTGCAACAATAAATTACAAAGTAAAAGATGCAGGCTTTTCATTGCTAACAGAAACAGGCATTTATTTAACAAATTTGGATGATAATAATTTTATAATTCTTGAAGCCGCTTATAACAATACTGATAGCATTTACACCGTTAATTGCAATAATCTTTTGCCTGCAAGTGCTTATAAATTTGTAATTTATTTAATAAACAAAGAAACTAGAGCTTTATTAAATGAGACTTTTTTCTTTACTTTGGAGACTGCCAAATAATAAAACAATTATTTCTCTAATCAATTCAAAGAGCACACAACAAAATCTAATTTATTCTGTTTTAATTATTCTGAAACAAAACCCAAAAATATGGACTTTAAAAACACACAAGTAGCTTACGCTTACAAAACAAAAAAAGAGCTAAAATCTGCACTTTTTGTTTATCGGATAATTACAAAACCGTTTATGGTTACGCTTGGAAAAATCACTTTAAATATTGCACTTTTTCTAAGAATACCGATTAAACCATTTACAAATTTCATGTTTAAACAGTTTTGTGGTGGTGAAAATCTTGACGA
The DNA here is from genome assembly GCA_028702535.1 of Bacteroidales bacterium. GTDB lineage: Bacteria > Bacteroidota > Bacteroidia > Bacteroidales > ML635J-15 > Bact-19. Next base: position 59 of record JAQVOR010000068.1, on the reverse strand, counting down.
AGTCCTTCCAGTATCTGAAAAACTAGGTAAGTACAATGTAAAATCTATCCCAGATTATT
>JAQVOR010000187.1 GCA_028702535.1 Bacteroidales bacterium | reverse complement strand
ACAAAGGCAACTTCATCTTCGGTCCATTCTGTGTTTTTGTCGATATTTCCTGAAACAAATATTCCGTTGAATTTGTTACCATTCCCACTATTACTAAAAGAGTTTGAATTGTTTATGTTAATTTCGGCAGCAATTGTTAGCGGTAAAGTGTTATTATAAAAAGTATTATTTGTGATTATTGTTGAGTTGTTTGCACTACTTGCATTTAATACACCAATATAGAAAGCTCCCGCTTTTCCGCCAGTATTAAAAGCGAAAGTACAATTATCAATTTTAGCTTGTGCACCAGCCGATAAATTAAGTGTAGGAGCTGCTGCTGTTCCTTGACCACCATATAAAAACTTACAATGTACAAACTCCGAACCAGCAAAACCGTTAAGGTCAATGTTTCCCCAGTCGCCAGCAGCAGGAATTGTGTTTCCACCGTCTCCGTTTGTATCGCCTCCATTGTTATCATCTTTGTACGAAGTTAGAATAATAGGTGAAGTACTTGTTCCATTTGCTGTGATTTTTCCATTATTATATATGGTCATATAAATATAATTTGGCTTAAACTTGATGACTGTTCCAGCTTCGATTGAGAGTGTAGCACCATCAACTGCAAAGTCTGGTTTGTTTATTACATATACATTATTGGCTGTCCAAGTTACTGAAGAAGTTATGTCTGCTGTAACTTCGATTGCGTTCTCTGTAGTGGGAGGATCAACTGGATCGCATGATTGAAAAAGATATCCCAAAAAACTCATACCTATTAATATATAAAATAATTTTTTCATAATGTAAATATTTTAGTGTTTCTATGTTTTTACAAATATAATGCCTTAAATAATAGTAAGAGACAAATTTGCTGTTTATTTCTAGAAAAGACTATGAAATGTTTAAAAAATGTTTTTAATTTTGTAAAAAACTTATTAACAATAATGTTTTCTGATAATAAATAATAATCGAAAGATATGCTCAAATGCAGTGTTTTAGTGTAAAATTTGATTATTAACGAATAAAAAACCGTCAAAAAACATAAAATATAAAAAAAACATACTACAAGTATTGTTAATAATAAAAAAAAATCTACCTTTGCAGTCCAAAATTTTATTAAGTCGAAATTTAAATTTTATAGGTTTTATGCCAACGATACAACAATTAGTAAGAAAAGGAAGGGTGATTACTGTGGATAAAAGTAAGTCCCCTGCATTAGATTCATGTCCGCAACGTCGTGGTGTTTGCACAAGAGTTTATACCACTACACCTAAGAAGCCTAATTCGGCGATGAGAAAAGTTGCGAGAGTAAAACTAACAAATGGTAAAGAGGTTAACGCCTACATTCCAGGAGAAGGGCACAACCTTCAAGAACACTCTATTGTGCTTATACGAGGCGGTAGAGTAAAAGACTTGCCAGGCGTAAGATATCACGTTGTACGTGGTGCTTTAGATACTGCCGGAGTTGACGGTCGTACTCAGAGACGTTCTAAATATGGGACTAAGAAACCAAAAGTAAAAAAAGTTAAATAATTAATTAAGTTCAGAGATGAGAAAAACGAAACCAAAAAAAAGAACGATTTTACCGGATCCTAAGTTTAATGATGCCCGTGTAACTCGTTTTGTAAATGATATGATGTGGGACGGTAAGAAATCAACATCTTTTAAGATTTTTTATGATACTATGGATATCATTGAAAAGAAAATGAAAGATGCCGAAGATACACCTCTTGAAATATGGCGAAAAGCTTTGGATAATATTACTCCCGCTGTTGAAGTTAAGAGCCGTCGTATTGGTGGAGCAACATTTCAAGTTCCTATGGAAATGCGTGCCGATAGAAAAATATCTGTTGGTCATAAATGGTTAATCTTATTTGCTCGTAAGCGTAGCGGACGTTCGATGTCCGAAAAACTTGCCGCAGAAGTAATGGCTGCCTACAATAACGAAGGTGGTGCATATAAAAAGAAAGAAGATACCCACAGAATGGCTGATGCAAATAAAGCGTTCTCTCACTTTAGATTCTAAGAATATTACATGATTAACAATCTTTTAAATACCCGAAATATTGGCATTATGGCTCATATAGACGCTGGCAAAACCACCACGACTGAGCGTATATTGTATTATTCGGGGATAAATTATAAGATTGGCGAAGTTCACGATGGGGCAGCAACAATGGATTGGATGCAACAAGAACAAGAAAGAGGTATTACTATTACATCGGCTGCTACTACTACATACTGGCAAACAAATGAGGAAAAATATAAAATAAATATTATTGACACTCCAGGGCATGTCGATTTTACTATTGAGGTAGAGAGATCTCTCCGTATTCTAGATGGTGCCGTTGCAGTTTTTTGTGCAGTTGGAGGTGTAGAGTCGCAAAGTGAAACAGTATGGCATCAGGCAGATAGGTATAAAGTCCCCAGGCTTGCTTTTGTAAATAAAATGGATAGGTCTGGAGCCGATTTTTTAAGCGTGGTAACTCAAATCGAAGATAGACTTGGTGCGAAACCCATTGTAATTCAATTACCAATTGGAGCCGAAGAGAGCTTTTCTGGTGTCATTGACTTAATTGAGCAAAAAGCATATATATGGGAAGATGACGAAATGTTTGGCGCTAAGTTCTCTGTGACTGATATTCCTAAAGATATGGAAGACCAAGTCTTTGAATATCGCGAAAAACTTATTGAGGCAGTTATTGAAGCTGATGATAATATGCTTGAAAGATTTTTTGAAGATAGAAGTAAAATATCTGTTAAAGAATTTAAGTACTTATTACGGAGTATGGTTATTAGTGGTAATTTTGTTCCTGTATTATGTGGCTCCGCTTTTAAAAATAAAGGAATCCAACCTATGTTGGATGCTATTTGTGATTATCTTCCATCACCCCTAGATGTTGATGCAATTACTGGTCATGACCCTAGAACTGATGAGATAATTTCTCGTAGTCCTGATGTTGACGCTCCTTTATCAGCAATGGTGTTTAAAATTGCTGATAGCTCGTTTATTGGAAAATTGTTGTATGTGAGAGTTTATAGCGGAAGCATAAAAAGTGGACAAATGATTTATAATGTTCGATCTGAAAAGAAAGAACGTATTTCAAGAATATTTCACATGCACTCAAACAAACAAACACAAATAGAGCAAGTAGATGCTGGCGATATATGTGCTGTGGTAGGGTTAAAAGATGTTGTTACTGGTGATACTCTATGTGATGAGAAAAAACCAATTGTTCTAGATAAAATGCAGTTCCCCGAACCAGTTATATCTATTGCAATTGAAGCTCAATATCAAGCTGATCTCGAAAAATTAACTATGGCTCTTAATCGTTTGGCAGAAGAAGACCCAAGTTTTATAATAAGATATGACGAAAACTCAGGACAGACACTAATTAGTGGTATGGGTGAATTGCATTTGGCAATTATTATCGACAGATTAGTGCGTGAGTTTGGATTAAATATTAATCAAGGTAAACAACAGGTAAATTATAAGGAGGAATTTTTAAATACTATCCAACACAGAACTGTATTTAAAAAACAAACAGGAGGGAAAGGTCGCTTTGCAGAGATAGTGGTTAGCATCGGAAAGAATGAGAACACAGAGACTGCTGGACTTGAATTTGTAAATAATATTAAAGGTGGAGCAATCCCCAAAGAATATATACCATACATAGAAAAAGGATTTAAAGAATCAATGCAAAATGGCCCAATAGCAGGATATCCAATTCATGGTATGCGAGTAGAACTGCTTGATGGCTCTTATCATACTGTTGATAGTGATGAATTCGCCTTTCAAATTGCTGCTGGAATTTGTTTTAAAGAAGCATCTCAAAAATTGATGACAGGTTTATTAGAGCCAGTTATGAAACTAGAGATTGTTACCCCCGAAGAATATTTGGGAGATATAAGTGCAGACTTAAATCGTAGGAGAGCCACAATTTTAGGTATGGATACAAAAGCACAACATCGTGTGTTAAAAGCGAAAGTTCCTTTGGCTGAACAGTTCGGATATATAACATCATTGAGAACACTAAGCTCTGGTAGAGCCTTGTTTAGCATGGAGTTTTCTCATTACGAGACAGTGCCTAAGGAGATAAAAGAAGAGTTAGTTAATAACAGAAAGTTTATATTTTAATAATAGTATAAGGATTATGAATCAGAAAATTAGAATCAAGCTGAAATCTTATGACCACAATTTGGTTGACAAATCAGCAGAGAAAATTCTGAAGACAGTAAAATCGACAGGTGCTATTGTAAGAGGACCAATTCCACTTCCAACACACAAACGTATTTTTACAGTTAATCGTGCTACATTCGTAAATAAAAAAGCAAGAGAACAGTTTGAGCTAAGCTCATATAAGCGTTTACTTGATATTTATAGTACGACATCGAAAACGATTGATGCTCTGATGAAATTGGAACTGCCTAGTGGCGTAGATGTAGAAATTAAAGCAAGTTAAATTATTAAATTTATTAGAAATGCAAGGAATTATTGGTAAAAAAGTTGGTATGACTTCCATTTACAGTGTTGAGGGAAAAAACATTCCATGCACTGTTATTGAAGCAGGACCTTGCGTAGTAACCCAGATTAAAACCAAAGAGGTTGATGGTTACGAAGCGGTTCA
>JAQVOR010000186.1 GCA_028702535.1 Bacteroidales bacterium | reverse complement strand
AAACTTAAAGCAGCAATGGATTATATTGATGAGCAAAGAAGTAATCGGTAAACTAAAAAACAGAACACACATGGATTTCAAAGAATTTTACACAAATATTTCAGAAACTGAAAAACTCAGGTATCTTAAAAAACTGCTTGCGTCGGACTTGGATCTGCAAAAAGATTTTAAGAATAAAGTAACAATTAGTCCTTTAGAGGATGCGGTTTCCAAGCCTGAAAAAGATGTGAGTTTTGCAGATATGGTCGTAAATTACACTCAGAAATTTGAAGGAGATTTTTCTGTTGCTGACTTTTCCGATGTTGACTGGGATGATATTAGTTCTCCTAGTGGTTATTATGTTGAAGAATGGGAACTTGTTGAGAATTATTTTTCGGATCAGGTTGCTGAATTGTTTGTACCTATAAAAGATGTATTTATCGAACTTCTTATTAATGCTAAATATTGCGGAATTTTAGCTGCTCTCTGTGCTTTGTATGATGTTTGTCAAAATCTCGAAATTGACGACAGCGACTATTGTACAATTGATTGCGTCAAAGACAGCTTTAGTAATGGTTGCGTTGATCTTGTAAAGTTTATTGCAGATAAAACCGAAAGTATTCTGGGGCCAAATAAAAATATTGATGATGCACTTTTTCAGTTTTTTATGCATTTTTTTAGCAAACACGAAAACAATCATTATTTTGAGAAAGAAATTGAAGAACTGATTTATGTTTTGATTATTAAATCTGATAATAGTGTGGTATTTTATGATGTGTTTGCGAAAAATAATTTTACAATTTTTCCAAAAATTAGCTCTTATTTGATTGACAAGAATTCGAGCGTGGAAAACTGGCTAGATTTTGCTTTAAAATCATACCAAAAGGAAATTTCAATTGCTGAAAAATTGCTTATTCATCTGCATAAAACTGACACAAAAAAGTTTATTTCAATCGCTTTCTCGCTGATTAAAAATCCTTTGACTTACAAAAGAGAAGACTTTTACAAATACGAAATTGATGATATCTATTATGCTGAATATGGCTGGAATGAGTTTTTATATCCTCTGCTAAATTATAAGGAACACGAATTATTGTTTATAATCGTTAATCTAAATATAGCAAACAGAAACGATAAAATTGAACATTATCTTAAAGTAAGAGAATATTTAGACGAAGCTCAGAAACAGAAATTTATTGATGTGGTACATCAAAGCTCATTTAAAATTAGAATTTATATTGCCGAAAATAAGCCCGATAAAGCTAAAGATATTATTAAACAAAATGATTCCTTAACCCAGCTAATAAATTTGTTAGAACCGTTTAGAGAGTTGGAACCCGAATTTTGCTTTAATTTTATAATTGCATTTATCGATGATAAAATTAAGACTGAAAGAGGACGTCGTGTTTATTCTGAAATTTCAGAAATTTTGGTTTTTGCCACAAATCTGGAAGGTTTTGGTGCTACTGCAAAGCAATTTGCAATTAAGTTATGTTCCGAAAACAATAGATTAAGTGCTCTAAAAGATGAATTTAAAAAGAAAGGACTTATTTAAAGCCCATTTAATCGCAATGCAAATAACCATTACACATTATAATTATTAGCAAATATGAGAAAAAAACGAAAAAAAAACATTTTATTACATTTCATTGTACTATATTTACGTTTTCTGACATTTTAACACAACAATAGGTAATGATATGACGAATTTACAGGAACGATTTTTTGATCTGCTTGATGAGTATGAATGGGATATTTTTAGTAGGAAAATGTTGATTTCAACCCAAAAACTTACAAATAAAGAAATAACCCAGGCTTTACGCACCTTAACAAAGTCGGGCTCGATAGTAATAATTGAGAAAGAGAAATATCGTCGGAAATCATTTTTAAATGAATATGTAATTGGTAATTTTTTGGTGCCCGATGGAGGCTTTGCTTATTGGACTGCCTTGAATATGCACGGACTTACTGAACAGTTTTCTGGCGTAAAATTTTTGCAAACTTCGCGCACAAGCAGAGAGTTTGTTACAGATTTTGGCGAAACATACAAATTTGTTAAGGTTAAGAGTGCAAAAATTATTGGTTATCAACAACATGGGGTTGGAAATCATCAGTATAAGATAACTGACTTGGAAAAAACTATTGTCGATTGTTTTGATTTGCCACAGTATTCTGGTGGATATCCCGAATTGATCAGAGCATTTTATCGCACTGACCTACAAAGTGATAAACTAAAAGATTATTGTCTTGCGGCAAACAATATATCAGTAATAAAACGATTAGCTTACTTAAGCGAATTGTTAAAAAAAAAGGAACTTAATGAATTTGTAAATTTTGCTTTGACCTTTGTGAATAAAAGATATACACTCATTGACCCTATGGGTAATGAAGAAGGAAAATTTAATAAAAGGTGGAAAATCCGACTTAATGTTCCAGAAAATGATTTAATTTTAATTGCTAAAAGCATTTACTAGTATGATTAGGAAAAGCGAAATAGAGCAGATATCAAAACAAAAACAAATCGGTAAAAGCCAGATTGATAAAGATTGGGTGTTAAGCCATTTATTAATGGCTATAATTTCTTTGCCAGAATTAACAAATAGAATGGTTTTCAAAGGAGGAACATGTATTAAAAAGTGTTATATTCCTGATTATCGATTTTCAGAAGATTTGGATTTTACAATTACCGACAACAAATATGTTTTTAATGCAGATGTAGTTTCAGAAATAATGAAGAAGGCAACAGACCTATCTTTCGATGAAGAATTTAATAGAGGTATTCAGTTTAAATTAAAGAATATAGAACCAACTAAATCTAAAGAAGAAGAACAAGGTTTTAAAGTATTTTTGCATTATTGGGGAGCTGATCAAAAAAAGAATGAAATGCCTTCCGATTCAATACTGTCATGGCATCATACAATAAAACTGGATATTAACCATACAGAAGAAATTATTTTTCCGGTAAAAAAAAGGCCAATAGGACATAATTATTCCGACAAAGAAATATTTAGACATACTTTGGTTAATTGTTATTCGATTGAGGAAATCCTTACTGAAAAATTACGTTCTCTAATTCAAAGAAAATATACAAGTCCAAGAGATTGTTATGATATATGGTTTTTAAAGAATCAATATCCCGACATAGCATGGGAGGAAGTTAAAAGTGCTTTTAGAAAAAAAGCGGCCAATAAAAATATTGATTTTGAGGGAATATGGCAGTTTATTAATCCTAACAAGGAAAAATCTTGTTTGAGCACTGGAATACTCAACTTAAGAAACAATTTCCAGCTAATACATTGCCAGAATATAATCTTGTTATCAATGAATTAAAAGATTTCTTGACATTGTTATTTTATGAATAGTAATTAGGAAACAAAAAAAATAAAACAATATGCAGATAACTGGAACACATTTTAACTATTATCTTGTTTGTCGCCGAAAACTATGGCTTTTTGCAAACGGAATAAACATGGAGCATACCAGCGATTTGGTTTACGAGGGAAAGTTATTGCATGAAAGCTCGTATCCGCAACGTTCGGAAAAATACACCGAAGTAGAAATTGATGGGATAAAAATTGATTTTTTTGATGCAAAAAACAAAGTTATTCATGAGGTAAAAAAATCTGACAAGGTCAAAATTGCTCACGAATGGCAAGTTAAGTACTATATTTATATCCTCGAAAAAGCTGGAATAGAAGGAGTAACCGGGATTTTGGAATACCCAAAACTACGAAAAACAAATGAAGTTATTTTTAGTAATCGCGACAGAGAGGAAATTGAGAGTTTTTTAATTGAAATAAAATCAGTAATCACTGGCGAAAATTGTCCAGAAAGAGAATTGTTGAGTATTTGCAAAAAATGCAGTTATTACGATTTTTGTTATTCAGGGGAGGAGACAGAATGAAAAAGACATATTATTTATTTAATCCTGGTATTTTGGAGCGTAAGGATAATACCCTTAAGTTTACACCAGTTACAGAAGATGAAAATGGCCGTGAGCAGTTAGGACAACCACGATATTTGCCTGTGGAGTCGGTTGGGGATTTGTATGTTTTTGGATCCTTAAGAACCAATAGTTCGGTGTATAATTTCCTTGGGAAAAATGATATTGCTGTTCATTTTTTCGATTATTACGAGAATTATACTGGCTCGTTTATGCCGAAAGACTTTTTATTGTCAGGAAAAATGATTGTAAGTCAGGTTAATTCATATACCGATAAGGAAAAGCGTCAGAAAATAGCACAGTTGATAATAGACGGTGCCAGTTATAATATGCTCAAAAATCTTAAATATTACAATAATCGTGGAAAAGAAATTGAACCTATAATTGCAAGAGTAGAATCATTGCGGAATTTGATTTACACATCCAAAAATATAAATGAATTAATGGGAGTGGAAGGAAATATCAGACTGCATTACTACGAAGCGTTTAATTTGATAATTAACGATTTCGACATGAACGGACGAAGCAAAAATCCGCCACAAAACGAGGTAAACGCATTAATTTCATTTGGGAACATGATGTGTTATTCGCAATGTCTGCGGGCCATTCATCAAACACAGTTAAATCCAACAATTTCGTATTTACATGAGCCAGGCGAAAGGCGGTTTTCGTTATCTCTGGATATTTCGGAAATATTCAAGCC
>JAQVOR010000185.1 GCA_028702535.1 Bacteroidales bacterium | reverse complement strand
ACATTGTACCAGAAGTTACTTCGCCAATTTCATTATCATCTGCATCATAAACTAAGTAATGCTGACGAGGAATCCCTCTATCAATCATAACAAAAGGTTTAAGGTTTTTAGAAGGCTTATCTTCTTTTATTTTTTGATGATGCTCACGCATGATAAAATCGTTACCATCAACAAATTTGGTAATCCAACCCAAACCAGCTTCGATAGGAGAAGTTGTATCATTAATATCATTACCGTAAAGACAAAATCCCATTTCTAAACGTAAAGTATCTCTTGCACCAAGACCAACATTAGCTATCCCAAACTCTTTACCAGCCTCCATAACCGCTTTGTAGAGTTTTTCTGCATCTTTATTATAAGCATAAATCTCGCAACCACCAGCACCTGTATAACCTGTTGTCGAAAAGATAACCTCATCAATACCAGCAAACGTCATTTTCGCACAAGTATAATACTCCATATCAATTACATTAGCGTCTGTAAGTTTCTGCATAGCTTTTAAAGCATAAGGACCTTGAACTGCTAACTGGCAAATATCGCCTGAAGCATTTTGCAGCTCTGTACCAATTTCAAGTCCCATTTCCTTTGCGTACTTTTCACACCAAGCCCAATCCTTATCAGTATTTCCCGCATTAACCACAAGCAAGTAATTATCATTTTCAAAACGATAAACTAACAAATCATCAACTATTCCGCCCTCTTCGTTTGGGAAACACGTATATTGAACTTTTCCGACTTGAAGATCAGCAAGATTATTAGATGTTACTTTTTGGATAAAAGCAAAAGCCTTAGGTCCTTTAACCCAAAACTCGCCCATGTGTGAAACATCAAACACACCTATCTTTTCGCGACAAGCAATATGTTCTTCATTAATCCCAACAAACTCTATTGGCATATTGTAACCAGCAAACTCTGACATACGAGCTCCAGCAGCAATGTGGTGATGTGTAAAAGCTGTTATTTTCATTTGAATTACTATTTAATTAGTTCTGTTATTATAAATTTTCTTTCGCACAAATATAAATAAATTATAGTAATTTAAAAATGATATTTGAAGATTTGTTTATTTGATATAAATCATACAACAATAATACAATAAACAGCTAATTTCAAAACTTCTATAAATGTATAATAATAAATGTTGTTCGATAAAAATCAAACATTAAACTATACAGTAGTGGCGAATTCTCAAAAAAATATTTTACAAGTCCTATTCGACACTTTTCGTAACAAAATAAATAATCAAGTTTCAAACTATTTTTTAGCTTCAATAGGAGACCTACAACTCAAACACTAGCATCGTGTTTGTCCATAATGTCCGATAGCTGCGTTGCTCTCGAACATTCTGGCTCAAACCCCGACTCTATTGACAGACACAATCATAGCACGCTAAACAGCTTATTTTTTCTACGTAATGTAATTTGTTACTAAATTTTTGCTTAAACATCTAAAAAATAATATCTTTGCACAATTAACCAAAAAACAATAAAAAAATGAGAAAATTATTATTAAGTTTTGTACCCGTTTTAATTATCATGTTTAGTATTATTTCGTGTAACAATCAGAAACGTGATGTTAATAAAGAAGGAGTTGAAAGCGATTTGATAAAAGTAGAATCACCAATTCTTACTGAATATGGCAAACTAATGCCACAATGTAAAAATATCTTAACAGTTGAAGTTGAAGGCATTGACATTGCTGATGCTATTGTATATATTGACGATGATGCAGGCGATGCCTATATGGGAACTGCTGGCGTTGGATTAGTTCCTTATGAAGGCGGCAAAAATATAAGTATGATTGTGAGTTTTGACGATGAAGGCGGAACAAAAGAATTTGAAGTTGCTGACAAACTTCCAGAACCTTATGTGCGTTTCTTTAATGCTTTAAATTTCGAAATTCAGGATTACTCATTTGAAAATGTTGCTCCAGTTATTGTGGAAATTATTGCAGAACAGAAATTTGCAGAGCTTTTTCCCGAAGATAATAAGTATATGTTTACTTCGTTTGTTGCAACACAAATGCGTGGCGAACAGATGCTCAAAGGAATCACAGTTGAAGAAGGATACGAAAGTAATCAAATTGATATTTCAACACTCCAAGAAAATGCAGAAGTTGGTGATATTATCCTCATCAACATTACTGGTATTCAACGTATCGATTTTGAAGGAAATGCTCACAATGTTGAAATTCCAGAGAAAATGAAAGAAATAAAACTTACGGTTAAAGGAGAATAAATTGGTGGTGTCGGCTCCGCTCACTTCGATAAACTCAGTACATCGCAGCACTTTGTGGTTATTTTTTTCTTTATTCGTTTGGCGTTTGTTTGTTTGCCTACGCTACCCCTGACCCCTAAAGGAGAAAGCCAACGTGCATTATATCGCAATTCAATAACACAGTTTTTTCGATTATTCGATTAAATTCAAATCATTAATTTGATTATTATTAACTCTTTTTGTATTTTTGTTAAAAATATTTAACTATGTATTTGCCAACAAATTTAAAAACGCTTCGCAAGCGTCGCAAAAGAACTCAAGACGATGTTGCAAGCTCGATAAACGTTCCGCGCCCTACTTACAGTGGTTACGAAAATGCAGTTTCTTATCCGTCCATTGAGATACTTATTAGGATTAGCCTCTATTATGAGGTAAGCATTGATGTGCTGCTAAAAATTGATTTGTCATTACTGTCAGAAAGCAAACTTCGCCTCATCGAATCAGGCAATGATGTTTACATTAAGGGTTCACAAATTCGTGTTCTAACAAGTACAGTTGATAAAAAAAATGAAGATAATATCGAGTTAGTAAATATAAGAGCAAAAGCTGGATATACCAGAGGTTTTGCTGATCCAGAATTTATTAAAGTACTCCCAACTTTTCAATTACCATTTTTATCAAAAAATAAAAAATACAGAAGCTTCCAAATCAGTGGCGACTCAATGCTACCAATTCCTAGTGGTTCGTTTATTACTGGAGAATTTATACAAAATTGGTTTTTCCTCAAAGACGGCGATGCTTGCATTATTCTAACTTTAGATGACGGAATTGTTTTTAAATGTATCGAAAATAAACTAAAAACAAAAAAAAAACTTGGTGTTTACTCACTTAACAAAGAATATGACCCTTACTCAATAGATGCCACTGACATTAAAGAAATCTGGAAATTTGTAAATTACATAAGTCCAGAAATGCCCGAAGAATTAGACGCAACAGCAGCTTTACATAACGAAGTTGCCAATCTTAGAGAAAATATGCAGAAAATAATGAAGAAACTGAAAGTGTAAAAATAATATTTTCAGTTAGCGGTTTGTCGGATTGGTATAAATTTGCACAAAGCAGTCGGATAACCATGAACTATCAATGCTTGAAAACTGAGAACAGAAAAAACACTTATTCAAACACCAATTTCTTCATCTTCACCAACTTTCCATCCACAAATACATGATAATAAAAACACTAAATCCTGTTCTTACTTCTAATTCGATGCCCAGCAAAGTCGAGGTGTTCTATTGCGATGCAGTAAGCCTGCCAGCACTGCAATACTAATGGTCTGCCGAAGTGAGCAACGCCGAAGTGTCGAACTGAGCGAAACCCGAACCGAGCCGCAGGCGAGCTCACGACCGCAGGGAGTAACCTTTAGCTCACGAGCGAAGCGAGTAAACCCGCAACCCAAAACCCAAAACCCATCAAACCGCAAACAATTATTCTAAACTATAAAGCTCCCACTAATACTTTGATAATTATATATTTTATTAATAATCCCTCCAAAGAGGTCTCCAATTGACAGAACTTTAATTTTATCTGACATTCCTTCTTTAATTGGAATTGTGTTTGTGGTTATCAGTTCAATTATTGAGGAGTTATTAATTCTATCGTAAGCTGGTCCAGATAGAACAGGATGCGTAGCGACAACACGAACACTTTTTGCACCTTTTGACATCATAATATCTGATGCCATTGAAATAGTTCCAGCAGTATCCACCATATCGTCCATAATTATAACGTTTTTGCCTTCAACATCACCAATTATCATCATTTCGCCAACTACATTTGCTTTTTCGCGAGATTTATGAGCAATTGCCATATCACAACCCAAAAAATGTGAATATGCTTTTGCTCTTTTTGATCCGCCCATATCGGGAGAAGCAATTACCAAATCATCTAATTCTAAACTTTTAATATATGGAACAAATAGAGATGATGCATATAAATGGTCAACTGGCACATTAAAAAAACCTTGAATTTGGTCAGCGTGAAGATCCATTGTAATCACTCTATCAACTTTGGAGGCAGTTAATAAATCTGCGATTAATTTTGCACCAATAGCCACACGAGGTTTATCTTTTCTATCCTGACGAGCAAAGCCAAAATATGGAATAACTGCAACAACTTTGTATGCCGAGGCACGTTTTGCAGCATCTATCATTAACATAAGCTCAAATAAGTTATCAACTGGCGGAAAAGTACTTTGGATAAGAAAAACTGTACAACCTCTTACGGTTTCATCAAGACTTGTTATAAACTCCCCATCGCTAAAACGAGTGAAACTACTTTTCCCAAGCTCAAAGTCTTTGATTGTTTCCTCACTATTACCAGCTTCAAGGTGCATTTCTGCCTGACTTTTATTATACCCTTTAACAATTTG
>JAQVOR010000067.1 GCA_028702535.1 Bacteroidales bacterium | reverse complement strand
GAAGTTTTCTAACGGTCGGCATACAATAAAATACTTGTTGCCTAGGGCAAATTCTTTTTCCCATTGTCATTCCTTTTATTTGTAAATAAAAATCATTAAATTCAATTTTGCAAACATAAGAGGGACGTAATATTGGTAAAAACAATAATCAGTGTTTCAAAAGTCCCGTTAGGGACGATACATTCAGAACTCCTAATCTACCCATGATTATCAGTTACTTTCGCCCTTTTTGTCGTATTCAATTAATTGCTTTTTGTTTATTTACTGACGTTTACATTACCACAAATTTAAGGTTAATCTTTAAATCTGGGGATTACTGATTTGCGAACAAATACAGGAGTTCACTATTTCACAATTTTAGCAACTTTCATTATTTCAGAAATTTTATCTTCTAACTTAAGATTACCGTCTATCCAGTAGATTTTTGTTCCGTCTTTTTCCATTTTACGAAACCACGTCATTTGTCTTTTTGCGAATTGATGAATAGCAGTGTTAAGTTTTGTAAACAACTCATCGTAAGTAATTTTATTCGACAAATACCAACTTAAAAACTTATACTCCAATCCATAATATTCCATATCTTGATGAGAAATACCAGCATCTATCAAGTTTTTTGCCTCATCAATCATTCCATTCTCCAATCTGTATTTAAGGCGTTCTGTAATTCGTGTACGGCGTTGCTCTCTATCGAAATTTATTCCAAAAATTATAGGATTAATCTCTGGAACTTTTTCTTCTTTTAAATGATTTGTTTTGTAAAATTCCGCTATCTCTATTGCACGAATTGCTCTTTTGGGAGTATCTAAATCGCTGCGATTATGTATTTTCTTAAAAGATTTAAGAATTTCTGCAAGTTCGTCAATATTTTTGGTTTTTAAGTCTTTACGTAAACTTTCATTTACAGGAACATGAATTAGACGATAATTTTTTAACACAGAATCAATATACAATCCAGTTCCACCGCATAAAATAGTATTCTTACTGCGAGAATTTACATCCTCAAAAACAGTAAAGAAATCTTTCTGAAATTCGTAAACATTATATTTATACCCTGCATCAACAATATCAATAAGATGATATGGGATTTGTGTACCATTTACAAAATAATCATCTAAGTCTTTACCAGTGCCAATATCCATTCCTCGGTAAACCTGCCTACTGTCAGCACTAATAATTTCGCCATTAATCTTATTAGCAAGATTTGTAGCCACAGAAGTTTTTCCTCCAGCAGTAGCTCCTGTTATAACAATCAAATTATATTTTGTTAGCATCTTTCGAGTATTAAATTCCATAAAAATAGGAAAAATAAACTACTTTTGTAAAAGGTCAATAAAAACATATATATGGACATTAAAAAAATAACAGATAATTTTGTAAAAATTATCATCAGCCCTCCATTAGGTTGGAAAAAGCCAGATTTTACAGATTTTACTTACAAAAACATTCTGTTTCCTTTGCTAACAGGTATTTTGGTGTTTACATTTGCCTCTCGAATAGTTGGCAAATCATTAGCATATCTGTCGGTCACAAGCATTCAACATATAATGGCTTATGCTATTCTTAGTTTAATTGTTGACTTCGTTTTTTTTATCTGTCTTGTTTTAGCTATTAACGAACTATTGCCTTTTTATGACCTAAAGAAAAACAAAACTAAAGTCGCTGTTTTATTGCTGGCTACAATTAGTCCATTTTATGCTTCAATAATTATTTTAAATATTTTTCCTAGTTTATTCTTTTTAGGAATAATCTCATTATATAGTTTCTATATTTTATTTTGGGGGATTAGAAATTTTTTAAGAATTAAAAAAGATAAAGAAATTATATTTTTCATAATAAGCATTTTGCTAATGGTTGGAATTTACTTAATCCTTCATTTTGCAATTATTTATCCATTTTTTGAATTTATAGTTTAGATGTCTGAGAATTTATTTTCATATAAAAACAAAAAAGCATTCTACCGCTACGAGTTAATTGAAAAATTAACCGCCGGCATTGTTTTGCTTGGCACCGAGATAAAATCAATACGTGACGGGAAAGTGAACTTTACTGATGCGTATTGTGTTTTTCGTGAAGGAGAACTTTGGGCAACAGGAATTCATATAGCCGAATACTCTCTTGGTACTTGTAATAATCATGAGCCTACGCGTGATCGCAAACTATTACTAAGTGCACGGGAATTACGAAAATGGCAAAAAAAACTTACGGAAAAAGGTCTTACTATCGTACCCTATCAACTGACTATAAATAAAAAAGGTCTTGCAAAACTTGATATCGCTCTTGCCAAAGGAAAGAAATTTTACGACAAACGCGAAGACATAAAAGACAGAGATAATAAAAGAGATTTAGACAGACTAACTAAATACTAATATGCTCGTTTATTTAATTATATTCTCAATCATTTCTTACCTAATAGGTTCTTTTAGCTCGGCCGTATGGTATGGAAAATGGTTTTATAAAACCGATGTTAGAGAGTACGGTAGTAAAAATGCAGGTGCAACTAACACTCTGCGTGTATTAGGCGTAAAAGCAGCTCTTCCAGTTTTTATTACCGATATTTTAAAAAGTTATCTTGCGGTTCAATTAATATGGTTTGTACCCGATATTATGACCGGATCTGAACAATTTTATCAAATAAAACTCTTATTTGGAGTTAGTGCGGTTATCGGACATATTTTTCCACTTTACACAAACTTTAAAGGTGGAAAAGGCGTTGCATCAATGTTAGGTCTTGTTTTAGCTCTGCATCCTGCCGCTGCTGGATTAAGCCTCGCAGTATTTTCACTGGTTTTTATATTCACAAGAATTGTTTCCATATCCTCAATAAGTGCAGCATTAGTTTTTCCGGTAATTATTTATTTGCTCGAAAAAGCAGAAATAATAACATTAAGCATATTTTCAGTAATTGCTGCAATTTTAATTGTTATAACTCACTTAAAAAACATTAAAAGATTGTTAAAAGGCGAAGAAAAGAAAATGCATTTCAAAAAAAAACAGTAGTATTGTAGAAATTACAATTTTTACAATAATGAAACATACTTTTCTACTTTTAATTACAATTATTGCAGTTACTTTAATTGTATCATGCAATTCAAAAAAACAGGAAATGGATAACACAAAACAAACCAAAGAAGTCAAAGCAATCAATATTTCGGATTTAGACACAACAGTCAGTCCAGGCGAAGATTTTTATCAATATGCAACAGGAGGCTGGCAAAAAAACAACCCCTTGCCCGATGAAGAAAGTCGATATGGATCCTTTGATGTACTTGCCAAAGAGACAAATCAGAAAGTAAACGAACTGATAAAACATCTTACGGAGCAAGAAAATGAACCATACTCAATTGAGTGGAAGATTGAAAAATTTTACTCATTAGGAATGGATTCAGCAAGGATTGACAAAGATGGCTTAACTCCAATTGAACTTATGCTATCAAAAATTGATAAAATATCAACAAAAGAAGAACTTACCAAGCAAATTGCAGAGCTTCATAGACAAGGGATATCTTCTACATTTAATGTTTTTGGATCAGCTGATCGTGAAAACAGCGAAATGCAAATAGCCTATCTTTATCAAGGAGGAATTGGATTACCAAACCGCGACTATTACACCGGTAACGATGATAGATCAAAGGAAATTCGCACAAAGTATTTGAGCCATATAGAAAACATGCTAATAATTGCAGGTTTTGATAAAGATTTAGCACATAAAAACGCACAAGAAATCTATAATTTAGAACATCAACTTGCAGAAAAATCAATGACAAATTTGGAGCTTAGAGACCCATTTGCAACAACAAACCGAATGAGTGTTGCTGAAATAAAAGAAGTTAGCCCTAGTTTTGATTATCAACTGTACTTTAACGAAATAAATTTACCAGTGCCTGGGACAATAAATCTTAGCCAACCAAACTTTTTTAAACAATTATCATATTTATACGAGAATATTGATATCGAAACCTGGAAAACATATCTTAAATGGAATGTGATTAACTTTGCTGCTCCATATTTACACAGCGAAATGGTAAATACAAATTGGAGATTTTATGGTAAATTTCTTACAGGAGCATTAACTCAGCAGCCACGGTGGAGACGTGTAGTAAGTAAAACTAATGCGTGCTTAGGTGAAGGAGTAGGTCAAATTTTTGTGAAAGAATATTTTCCACCCGAGGCAAAAGATAGAATGATTAGCCTTGTTGAAAATCTAAGAGCATCATTCGCTGAGCGGATTACACAATTAGAATGGATGACTCCCGAAACAAAAGAAAAAGCCTTAAAAAAACTTGCTAAAATTAATGTCAAAATTGGATATCCCGACAAGTGGAAAGATTACGAAAAGTTAAATATTGAAGATGATTCGTTTTTTGCTAATATTATTAGAGCCAATGTCTTTGAGTTTGATGATATGATTAGTGAAATCGGCAAACCAGTAGATAAAACTAAATGGTTTATGAATCCTCAAACTGTAAACGCATACTACAGCTCAAATATGAACGAGATTTGTTTTCCTGCCGGCATACTTCAACCTCCGTTCTTTTACATGAATGCCGATGACGCAGTTAATTACGGTGCTATTGGTGTTGTTATTGGCCATGAGATGACTCACGGATTTGACGATAAAGGAAGAAATTATGATTTGCAAGGAAACCTTAACGATTGGTGGACTAAAGAAGATGCCGAACTATTTAATGCTCAAACTCAAATATTAGTAGAAAGATTTAATAATATTAAAGTTCTGAATGATTTGAATGCTGACGGTAAATTATCACTTGGCGAAAACATTGCCGACTACGGAGGACTAGTAATATCTTATGATGCACTGATGAAAGCTCTCAATGGGCAAACCCCGGAAAAAATTGACGGGTTTACTGCCGAACAAAGATTTTATCTTGCTTATGCTAAAATTTGGGCTCAAAATGTCAGAGACACCGAAATACGCCGTAGAACTAAAGAAGATGTTCACTCACTCGGCAAATGGAGAGTAAACGGACAACTTCCTGGATTAGAAACATTCCATAAGGCATTTAATGTAAAAAAAACCGACCCTATGTATTTACCTAAGGATAAGTGGGCAAATATCTGGTAAACTATAAACCATTATTTAAAAACATTGAGTAAAATAAATCATTAAAAAAATTTGTGATACTGTGATTCTGTGATACTTGCTACCACACGATGAAAAAATCGTGCGGTAGTATGCTTAAATCACTGGATAACTGAAGCACAATCCACTCCTAATTTCATGGCTAAAATTTTAGCAAGCCCTTTCGTCTTTTTTCTCATAAAAATTAATAAACGAAGTATTAACAACCTTATTTCCGCCTGGGGTGGGATAATTGCCAGTAAAATACCAATCTCCTTTATTGTCGGGACAAGCTTTATGCAAATTTTCTATGCTTTGGAAAATCACTTGAAACTCAGCATTAATTGATTCGTTTTTTATCAAAGATGCTATTCGCTTTGAAATCTCATTTGGTGTAAATTGTTTATAAATGTTCCGCACATAATTAACCACATCCTCTTTCGGAAGATTTTGTTGCTCTTTACATTTCTGATATACATCATCTATCAAATTTTGCTGTCCAGTTTCCTTCAACAAATCTATAACAGCATTAAATGCAATAAAGTCATTTATTTTTGTCATATCAATACCGTAACAATCTGGGTATCGTATTTGCGGTGCAGAAGATACAACAATAATTTTCTTTGGGTTTAGCCTATCTAATATTTTTAAAATACTCTGTTTTAAAGTAGTTCCTCTCACAATACTATCGTCAATAACAACCAAAGTGTCAATATTATCTTTAACTGTTCCATAAGTAACATCATAAACGTGTTGCACCATTTCATTTCTATCCTCATCTTGAGTAATAAATGTTCGCATTTTGACATCTTTGACTGCAATTTTTTCGACACGAGGTCGTAGTTCCAGAAGCTTTTTTAAGTCTGCATCCGACATTTTTTCTTTACTCTCTATTATCTTTGTCTGTTTATAAAAATTAAGATAGGATTCTAAGCCTTTTAACATTCCATAAAAAGCAGTTTCTGAGGTGTTTGGGATAAACGAAAAAACAGTATTTTCAAAATCATAATCAATGGCTTTTAATATTTCGGGTACAAGATATTCGCCAAGATTTTTTCTTTCATTATATATTTCATAATCTGTCCCCCTCGAAAAATATATCCTTTCAAAACTACAAGACGACTTTTTTTCAGGGATTCTTATCATTTGATTTTTAATTTCACCAGATTTTTTGACAATAATTGCAGAGCCTGGTTCTAATTCTTTTATTTTATTATGATACACATTCATTGCAGTTTGTATTACTGGACGTTCCGAAGCTGCAACAAATATCTCATCATCATAATAATAATATACGGGTCTTATACCCCAAGGGTCTCTAACAATAAACGAATCGCCATGCCCCAAAACTCCGCCCATAACATAACCTCCGTCCCAATTATGTGTAGCCTCTTTTAAAACTTTAGCAACATCAATATTCTCTTCAATAAGATTACTAATTTCATAATTACTATATCCTTGATTTTTATATTCTCGAAACAATTTTTGGTTTTCCTCCTCCATAAACAAACCGATTAATTCTAATGCAGTAACAGTATCGGAGAACTCCTTAGGATGTTGCCCAAAATTTATTAAATAATTAAATAGTTCATCAACATTTGTAAGATTAAAATTACCCGCTAAGGCAAGTGTTTTTGAGCGCCAATTACTTACTCTCAATACAGGGTGTACCAAATCGACATTATTTTTACCAAATGTACCATAACGTAAATGTCCCATATAAAGTTCCCCTGCAAATCTCAAATTATCTTTTGCCCAAGCTACGTCATTTAATTTATTAGGATTATTTTTTAACTCAGTATCTATTGATGAATAAATCTGATTGAAACAATCAATTATCGGATTTGTCTGCACAGATCTAGTTCGTGCAATATATTTTAAACCTGGTGCCGGATTTAGTTTGAGACTGAGTGCACCTGCTCCGTCTTGTCCGCGATTATGCTGTTTTTCCATCAGTAAATACAACTTATTAATCCCATATCGCCAAGACCCATATTTCTCCTGATAGTATGATAAAGGTTTTAGTAATCGCAAAACTGCAATTCCACATTCATGTTTAATCTGATCGCTCATTGTTAATTATCTAATTATTAGACACTTATATTGTGCCAATAGTTTAGCACAAAACTAAGATATTTTATTCAAATATGATTAATAAATTTTATTTTTTATTAATACAAAATAGATTCCATGAAACAAACAGAGTTTTAGGTTTTGTTAAATAAAAATCAAACATTTCATTATAAGATTAATTTTAAAACTTTTAAGACTAAAATTTGTTATAAAAGAAATAATAATGTGCGATGAATAAAATTTTAATCATATTGATTCTACTTGTAAACTCAGCAAACATTAGTTGCCAAAATAAAAATACTGATATGAAATACAATAAATTAAGCTCTGAAGAAAAACAAGTAATTATAGATAAAGGAACCGAACGTCCATTCGTAGGAATTTACGATTCTCATTATGAAACTGGGACATACAAATGTAAACAATGCGATGCTCTATTATTTAAGTCTGACAATAAATTTGATGCACAATGTGGTTGGCCAGCCTTTGAAGATGCAATACAAGGAGCAGTAAAACAAGTTCCGGATAAAGACGGAATGCGAACAGAAATTACTTGTGCTAATTGTGGTGGACATCTAGGACATGTCTTTGTAGGTGAGGGTTTTACACCAACTAACACAAGACATTGTGTAAATTCAATCTCATTAAATTTTGAACCATTTGAACTTACCACAAATGATAGCACTAAATATGAAACTGCAATTTTTGCAGCTGGTTGTTTTTGGGGAGTAGAACATCATCTTAAACTTGTATCTGGAGTAATTTCAACCGAAGTCGGCTATACTGGAGGTCATACCATTAATCCAACTTACAAAGAGGTCTGCAATGCAAATACTGGTCATGCCGAGGCTGTTCAAGTTATTTTTGACCCAAACAAAACATCATTTGAAGAACTTGCAAAACTTTTTTTTGAAATACACGACCCCGAGCAACTCGACCGACAAGGTCCAGATATTGGAAGTCAATATCGCTCCGAAATATTTTACACAAACGAAAAACAAAAAGAAATTACCGAAAACCTAATTCAAATCTTAAAGCAAAAAGAGTATAAACCTGTAACACGATTAACACCTGCTGGTAAATTTTATTTAGCCGAAAAATATCATCAAGATTATTATTCAAAAACAGGCTCAAATCCATACTGCCATTTTTATAAAAAGAAATTTTAACGAAAAACTTTAAAATATTGCGGTATCTAAGTCACACGCTGCCGCACGATTTTTTCTTTGTGTGGTTGCGAGATTCAAACACGCTGCCGCACGATTTTTTCTTTGTGTGGTTGCGAGGTCCTCTTAGTTAAAATTTCATAAAATTATTCATAAAAAAATGGGAATAGAAATTTTTTATTTAATTTAGCGTAATATTTTAAGTATGAAAAAGCACTTTTTAATAATATTTTTTTTTACACTAGTATTCTCGGTGTCTGCACAAGAGCAATGGAGCTTGGAAAGATGCATAAACTATGCTCTTGAGAACAACATACAAATTAAAACTCAGGAACTAAACGTTGAACTAAACAATAATCAATTACAACAATCAAAACTATCGCTCCTTCCTGGATTAAATGCTGGTGCAAGTCAAAACTTTACCTTCGGCCGTAGTGTTGATCGCTACACAAATGATTTTTCAACAGACAATTTCTCATCCTCAAATTTTCAAGTCTCATCATCTCTAACTTTATTTAGTGGGATGCAAAAATATAATACTATTAAGAAAGCAGAAATAGATCAAAGAGCTGGTTTTTTACTTTTGGAGCAAACAAAAAACAATATTAGTCTTGCTATTGCATCAGCATATCTAAATGTTCTTTATTCGATGGATCTTGTTGATATTGCTCAACAACAATTAGCAATAACTGAACAACAATTGGAACAAACAATAAAATTAGTTGATGGTGGAAGTCTGCCAGAGCAAAACAAATATGAAATTTCGGCACAATTAGCAAATGAAGAATTAAATATTGTGAATTACGAAAACCAACTAAATTTGGCAACACTTACACTAATGCAAATATTAGAACTCGAAAGTGGTAACCCATTTTCTATAATTCGCCCAGATATTACTAATATAGATACAGAATCTGCTCTTTTAAGTATAGACCAAATTTACTCGCAGGCAATTCAAAAAATGCCCGAGATTGAATATGCCGAACTAAACTATCTTAGCTCTGAACGGAATCTGGCAATTGCTAAAAGCTCATTTTATCCCCAGCTAAGCATGAGTGCATCTTATGGAACAGGATACTCAAGTGCAGCAAAAGCAATGGACCAACTTAATATGGGAACACCATATTTATCTGGATTTGCAACTGACAACACAGGAAATATACTAGATGTTTATCAATACTCTTTTGATTACACTTATGCTACAAAACCTTTTTCAGACCAACTTAAAGACAATGCCAGTACAGCTATTATATTTAATTTAAGTATTCCTATTTTTAATGGATGGCAAGCCAAAACAAATGTCAACAATTCAAAATTATATTTAGAACAAACAAAACTTCAGGTAGATCAGGCAAGAAAAGATCTCTACAAAAACATTCAGCAAGCTCATTCTGATGCACAATCGGCATTAAAACAAAATCTTGCAACACAAAAAACCCTACAAGCAATGGAGCTAAGTTTTTCTTACACACAAAAAAGATATGAACAAGGATTATTAAACTCAACCGATTACAATGTTGTAAAAAACAATCTCACAAAAACACAAACAGAACTTATACGTGCAAAATATGATTATATTTTTAAACTAAAAATACTTGATTTTTACAGAGGTATAAGCATTAAAATTTAACATGAATAAAACATGAATAAAAACATAAAGACACACAGTCAAAAAAGAAAGAGAAAGATCACTAAATGGTCTATAATTGGTGCTTTAGCAATTATTATTATTTTAATAATCGGAAAAAAAGCTGACTGGTTTGGAAATGAAAATCTCCACAAAGTAAGTACAGAAATTGTCGAAAGGAGAAATGTTAGCGAAATTGTTACCGCAAGTGGTAAGATACAACCCGAAATGGATATTAAATTAAGCCCTGATGTCTCGGGCGAAATTGTAGAACTTGCTGTACGAGAGGGCGACTCAGTAAAAAAAGGCGATTTTTTATTAAAAATTAAGCCCGACATTTACGAATCGGCAGTAGAAAGAACTATTGCAGCGGGAAACTCTGCAAATGCGAACTTAATCAACAGTAAAGCACGACTTGAACAAGTAAAAGCACAATTTAATCAAACCGAATTATCATATAATCGTAATAAAGCACTATACGATGAAGGCGTTATTTCTCTTGCAGAATACGAAAATGCTCTCGCTACTTACCAAATGGGAATAGCTGATGTTAAAGCTGCCGAGGCAAGTGTTACATCTGCAAACTTTGCACTTATAAGCTCACAAGCCACTATTAGAGAATCACAAGAAAATTTGCGAAAAACAAGCGTATATGCACCAATGGACGGAACAATCTCTGCACTAAATATCGAAATTGGCGAACGAGTTGTAGGAACCGAAATGATGGCAGGAACAGAGATGATGCGAATTGCAAATCTTAATGTAATGGAAGTAATTGTGGATGTTAACGAAAATGATATTGTTAAAATTAAGCTTAGCGATAGCGTTGATATTCAAGTAGATGCTTATTTAAAAAGGATATTCAAAGGAATTGTAACAGAAATTGCAAACTCGGCATCTACAAGCGGATTGTCAGTCGATCAGGTAACTAATTTTAAAGTCAAAATTAGAATACTCCCCAATTCATACAAAGATCTTATTACTGATGGAAACTCGTACCCGTTTAGACCAGGAATGTCGGCAAGTGTTGATATTAACACTAAAACAGTTTACGATGTCCCATCTGTACCAATATCTGCAGTTACAACACGAGTTGATTCTGCTTATTCAAATCTCGCAGCAACAAAATCTGGCGATGATAACTCTCAAGATAATACATCAAAAGACATTTCTAATCTTCAAGAAGTAGTGTTTGTTTACAAAGATGGAACAATCGCAAAAAAAATTGTAACAACCGGCATTCAAGACGCATATTATATCCAAATAACAGAAGGATTAGAGCCCGAAGAAGAAGTCGTAACCGCACCATATAGTATAATATCAAAAATCTTAAATGATGGAATGAGTGTTGAAAAGGTAAGTGTGGAAGAGTTATATAAAACTAAATAGAGTTTGGTTTATCGGTGTTTTCGAATTCATTTCTAACAAAAAAATTGTCTCAATTTTTTATTTACATTTTCCTTTTTCTTACAAAAACTAGACATAAACCAAACACAACACACGTAGGTATAACAAACAGTTATTGCAATATAAATTTAGGGGGGGCAATATAATTTGTTTGCATTTTGTATAATTGTTTTGTATATTTACATGTTGTTAAGTGTAGTTTTGCGTGTGTTGTTTAAATATGTTAAATGGAATTTATTTGTTATGAAATGTGATAAAATAACATATCAACCAAAATGGATAAATTTACGATAAATATATTTTATTGACTGGTTTTTAATTAAAAAAAATTAAACAGATGAAAACAATATTATTATTAAAGACAATTGCAACATGACTATTTATACTGTTGACGACCGCCTGTTACATAGTTGCCTTGACGAAAAGGGAGGAATTGTCACAATTAACATTTCGAAATTTCCTAAAGGAGTTTTGATTTTAAAGATTGTAAACGGAAACAATATTCATATTTCAAAAAAAAAAATTAACTGCTAAAACCATTATTATGAAAAGAATTACATTTATCAATCTATTTATTCTAATATCAATAATATCAATTTCTCAAAACTATACTCCAATTGCTGAAAATGGCAATAGGTTTAGTATTGCAATGTTTAGTGGTGGAAATCCTAATCCCACACATTCTAACTATGAAATTATTGGTGAAGACACTACAATTAATGAAATTATTTACCAGAAGCTATATGAAACGGAAATGAATGTTGAATTTTCTCCTTCAATGACTTTAATCGGCTTTATAAGAGAGACTGAAGAAAGACAAGTTTTTTTGAGGAATTTGATTGGAGATGAAGGCTTGTATTATGATTTTTATGTTGCAATAGGAGATACAATAAATTTTTACAATCCCTTTATATCAGATTTATATCAAAGCATATTCCCTGAACTTGGTTCGGATACTCTTGCAATTGTTGATACAGTTTATTATTCTGAAATATATGGCGTTGATAGGAAGATTTATGAAGTGTGTGCTTATGGAGATTACGGTTTATCGCCATTACAGTTTATTGAAGGAATAGGTGCTATTACTGGTATAAAATATTGTGGGTCAGTCCATTTTTTTGGGGTTATTGGAGGCTCATGGACAGTTTTGTGTGCATATCACGACTACGAATTGTTTTATCAAAAGGAAACATATAGCACTTGCTTTATAACTAATATTGAGACCTCTAATACAAATGCGTTTGAAATATCGCCTAATCCATTTGATAATACAATTACTATAAATAATCTGTCATTAAAAGAATGTCATATTAAAATATATGACATTAATGGGAATGTTATTTTTGAAACATTTACTAATGAAACAATATCTTACAATACCCATGATTTACCTTCAGGTATGTATATAATTAGTATTAATTCAGATTCTCAGATTCAACATTATAAACTCATCAAACATTAAATATTAATATTATGACTATAAAGTATATTCCAATCATTTTAGCCTTAGTTACTTTATCATGTGGTGCATTCTGTCAACAAATTAACATAAATGCAAACTTTACAAATGATACAATAATTCACCCATTTATGCTGAGGAAATTATAAAACTTTAACAATCTAAACTAAATTATTATGAAAAAAATAATGTTTTCCTGTTTATTATTTATAAATGTGAATATCTGTTTGTCTCAAGACAATATTTCTTTATTTGCGGAAGATCAAACACTGTGGAGTATAGAGGTTTTTTCTGATAATCCCAATGAACCAGATGAAATATATTTCCTAAAAATAGATGGTCAAATCTTAATTAATGATACTGCTTATTTTCAAATTAAAAAATCTGAAAACTTTTCTACTTTTCCTGAAGATTGGACTTTAAGTTGTCATGTTAGAGTTGATGAAGATAGCATATTGTATCTTAGAACAATTGATAATATTGAAAAAAGAATTTTTAATTATAAACTAGATTATGGTGAAAGTGAGGAATGTTGGCTTTATGATTATTTTGCGGAAGAATTTATTTCAGTGGATTTGACCGTACAAGATGTTGAATTTATTACAAATAGTTCAAATACGTACAAAAAGTGGACTGTTGTAAATAACTTAGGAGAAGAATGGCCAAATACAACATGGATTCAAAATATTGGCTGCTTGGAGGGAGTTCTAATGGCTAATAGAGACCTTGTCCCTATTACTGGTCGTAAAGATGTTGTTTTGTGTGCATGGTTTAATGAAATGCAAATTTACTCAAATGAAAATTATGAAAATTGCGGTTTGGTCTTAGATATTAATATTAATACAAAAAAAGCAGTTGTATCTTTATACCCAAATCCAACATATGATAAAATATGTATAAACTCTAGTGATAGTTCGTTAATCAGTGAGACATTTGAAATCTTTAATTCTCAAGGAAAAAAAGTGTTGGCTGGTTGTATAAAAAGTTCAAATATGATAATCTATTTAGACAAACTATGTAGTGGCATTTATATATTAAAAATTAGGAATGTTGAACCAATAAATATAATTAAATTATGAAATCGTTTTTATACATAACTATTATTGTTTTTGTGATATTGTTTTCAAATAATTTGAAAGCTTATGACACGGTTAGATATAATTTGCAAACAACAAGTGACACTACGATTAATCTGTCAAATATAAATATATATGGACTAAGGATTTATGGAAATGGTATAACTGAACATACTAATAGTTTAGTAAGAGTTCTTTTATTCGGTCAAAACGATGAGATTATTCTAGTTAATGAATTCCTTTTCCCAATTGACTCAATAGGATTGCACTATTTTAGTTTCACAGAAGAAGGGGTACTAATTGACAATTTAGTGGCTGATAAATTAAATATTTATGTGAAAAATTCAAGTGTAAGATTAGATTCTATTATTTTTTATGCAGATAGAACAGAAAGAAGTATGTCTGATACAATATGTTATGACGCAATCGTGTCGCACAAAATAGAACGGTTGAATTTGAATCTTGAGAAAAATGGCTATATCTGGCGTGCAAATGTCCCGTATTATTCATACTATTTTATTAATAGAAATTATCTAGATTATGGAGCGAATACTTATGGCTTTGATTTTTATGGGAACGGTATTTTTTCTCCAACAACCCCTAATAAACCAACTAAAACTACAAGTATTTATGTTAACTTTTGGGATTGGAGATACCGACATGGTGCAATGGATGAAACTTCTTTTTACTGGGATGGTAATCCTGATAGTTTTTGGTATATTCCTTCTAGTTCTGTACATCAAGAAAGAAATGGGTGGATGACGAAAATACATTGTCAATTTGGTAACAACGGAGCACCTTGGGATAGGTGTACTAGCGGCTGTTTTTTGTTTGCTCCAACTACTACTGTTGCATGCAATTTAAATTTGTATTATAATCAACACCTTGATATTGATTTGTCCGAGCAATTTTCTATGGATTGTTCAAGTTATGTTACAAGAACTTGCTATAATGGTGGTCACACTAATGAAGTTTTAGATGCTTTTTTGTATGACGGTGTTGTTGATGAAGCTTGTTATCCGTATATAAATGACACAAGTGATTGTACTTATAGTTTTCCTGAAACAAACAAAATTTATATTAGTGACTATAATGCTTGTGGATCAACATATTCGGTTTGTTCAGATGAAGATTTAAAAGAAAAACTTATTACAAAAGGTCCAATGTCGGCAAATTTAGGTGGACACTCAATGTGTTTAGTAGGTTTTGGTCTTGTATATCCTAATATGATTCTTGATACTGACAATAGTTATGGAAACATAACAATATTGGAGTCTCGGGCATTGCCCCCAATTGTACTTTAATGTCATTAAGCTTAAATTGGAATTTATATGGGATTCCTTTGGATCAAGTCTTAAAAGATGGGATTATTCATGCATGGCAAAATGGTGCAGATGTTATAAGTAATTCTTGGAGTGGTGCAACTGATGAAGATATTGTAATTGATGCAATAAACCAAGCGATTTCAAATGGAAATGTTTTAGTTAGTTTAGTATTGTTTTTTTATATTTGAGTGTTCCTTTTTCTTACAAAAACTAAACATAACCCACGTAGGTATAACAAACAGCTATTGCAATATAAATTTAGGGGGGCAATATAATTTGTTTGCATTTTGTAAAATTTTTTCGTATGTTTATGCATTATTAAGTGTAATTTTTCGTGTGTTATGTAAATATTAAATGGAATTTATTGGTTATTAAATGTGATAAAATAACATATCAACCAAAATGGATAAATTTACGATAAATATATTTTATTGACTGGTTTTTAATTAATAAAATTTAAACAGATGAAAAATATAGTTTACTGTTTATTATTTAGTACAATTTTTAAATGCATAACAATATAAATATATTTCTCATGAAATATTGTAAAATATTACTTATTATACTATTCGTTTGTTTTCTGAACCATAATGTATTTAGTCAGGATTTATCATGGATAATGTATGATCATACAAACTCACCTCTTCCAGCAGGTGGTACGGAGGGTGGTTACCTCGCAGGCATGGTTGAGGACCAGTATGGGAATAAATGGATTGCATCCAGTAATGGGTTATTTAAGTGGAATGGCGATGTTTGGACTCATTACAATTCTGAGAATTCTGGACTCCCACACGATGTTATGCATTGCATAGCAATTGATAAAAACGATGTAATGTGGATTGGGACAGGTTATGGTGGGTTAACAAGATTTGATGGTATAAACTGGTTTAGTTATGATTACAGTAACTCAAATATTCCATACACAGAAATTATTTCGATTTCAATTAATAATAGTAATAATGAAATATGGATGTGTCTGTATGGATGCGGAATTGCCAAATTTGACGGAAATAGTTTTACACACTATATTACACCAGATTCACCATGGGAAGAAGACCTTAATTATGAAATTGGAATTGAAAATGACACAACAGTATGGGTTACTACTATCGGTGTGGGACTTGCCAGATTGTCAGGTAATGAATGGACGATTTTTGATTCAACCAATTCAGAATTATCGGCAACATCTTCTCTTTATATTGCTATTGATTATAACAATAATAAATATGTTACCACAAATAACGGTCTTTTTATTATTGACCAATATGGAGTGCAAACTATGTTAGACACAGGGTATTTTGTTAGTAGCCAAAGTAAAGCAATTTGGGGAATAATTGCGACTTCTGATAGTAGTATATGGATTGCTGGACATAATCTTATTAATTTAAAAAATGGTGAATGGCAAAACTTTTCTTTAGCTGAAATTCAACCCTATGGCATGCTTTATCATTTATATGAAGACCGAAACGGCAACCTTTGGGCTTGGATATTGAACAAATTATATTACCTTGAGATAAATTCCAATATTCCCAATTTTGATTCTTATGTGCAAGTTTCTGCTTGCCCAAACCCATTTCTCGATATAATAAAGTTTAATAGTATCGGAAATGAAAATATCGAAAGCATTTCATTATTTGATATGTCTGGAAGGTTAGTTCATTTTCAAAACAACACACAGGGGGGCTCAAATATAGAAATGAATGGTTCTTTCTTGAGCCAAGGGTGTTATATTGCTTATCTTCAAACTAATGGATCAAAAGTAAAGAAATATATTAAGATATTTAAAAACTAAAATATTATGAGAAATTTATTTTTTACTGGGCTTATGTTATTTATTAGCACCACTATTTCTTGTCAAGATTGGCAGCCAAGACCTGATTCTGCTTATTATCTACCTGCTGAGACAAGAGCCACATATTGCAGCCATACATCCTTAACATACTCTGACAGGTATAAAATAATTGAAAATTATATTCCATTATCATCACATCCAGCGAAAACTATTAAGATTAATTTCAATATCATTCAGCGAAACGATGGAACAGGAAATTTTTCAAATACACAAAACGATATTAATACACTTATTAATATATTTACAACATTTCGAAATCGTTATATAACATTATCTGGTCCATCAGATCCTATTGCAGGAATAATATCCCTCAGTTTTACTAAATTTGATTTTGAACTAAGCAATATATACTTTTATCAAAATACAACTTATTTCAACAGCAATTCGATTTGGTCTTTAAATAACTATGTAAAAGGTCTTTATCCAGAAAGAATGAACGAACTCAATATTTATTTTACAGGTTCTACAGGTTCTACAAATGCTACAATGCCAGGTGAATTTTACTCTAGCTATGATTTAGGTATTGCTATGTGTAAAGATTGGGAAAATTTCCCTCCAGAGGGTATTTGGTCGGTAGGAGGAGGGCTTTGCCATGAAATGGGACATTGTTTAAATCTCACACATCCTTATCCTGGAGGTGGTACTGCTTGTACACTAGTGGGTATGGTTGCAGAAGAAGGTTGGTTCGCAGATTTGTTTGGAGAACCATTCCCAGGAAATGCCTTTCATCTTACATCAAATTATAATATATGTGTACCTTGTGGAGATTGTCCACCAATAACAATTGCGAATACCGTAAATCCATATGTTAATGAAGATGATTATTCGGATCGCGTGACTAACAATTTTATGGGAAATCAATATAATTTCAGGCAGTATCTTTCGCCGAGTCAAATAGGCAAAGCCCATAGAGCCGCTTATTTTTCTGCTTTAAGAAGATATATTAAAGATGATTGCTATAATGCCAATTCTCCGATTATTGTAAGTGAAGACGAAACTTGGGATTTCAACATCAGGGTTTATCAAGATATTATTATTGAGAATAGTTCTGAGTGTACATTTACTTGCCATGTTGAATTACCATACAATGCCAAAATAATTGTTCGCGATGGAAGTAAATTGATTGTTGATGGCAGTATCTCTGGTGTTAACGAAGAAGCTTGGAAAGGACAAATAGAAGTTGAACCTGGTGGGGAATTAATTATTAATGATGATGGTGAGATATTACTCGGAGAAGGAGGTTTTATTTTAATTGATAAATCTGAAACTTATATTGCTACCTTAACATATAATGAAGGTGCAAATGTTATTCTAGAACATACTACATCTTTATTGGAAATTATAGGCAACTTAAATATAGGTGTCAACGCTCAATTCACCTTCACCGGCGACGGCTACATCAAATTCAG
>JAQVOR010000184.1 GCA_028702535.1 Bacteroidales bacterium | reverse complement strand
AAGTTTATTTTCAAATGGTGCATAATCAAGTTTTTCGCCATAACCAGTTACATTAAAAACCACATTTGTTTTGCCTGCTTTAATAAGACCAGCATTAAGAATCGATTTTACGTCGTTAGCTCTGTCTCGCGAAAGTTTTTCATTATAATTACTATCTCCTGTAATATCAGCATAACCAGAAATTATTACAGTAGCACCATTTGGAATTTTAGGAATAATTATCTTTGTAAGATATTGTTCATACATTTTTATTGCGTTAAAAGAATCGAACCCGTATATTATACTGAATCTCATCATTTCATCATCTGGCGAAGGAGTCCATAAAACTAAATGTGCCTCGTCATCTTTAATAACAGTTTTTCCATTTTTTGTTTTACCAATCATTTTTATGGTGTAATCGCCTTTTGGAGTAGTACCCAACATATCTTTTCCTGGAATAAATATTTTCGAATCAGTATAAGGACCAAAGTATTGAGTTAGACCATTAACATCTGTAATTTCTAAAGACCAAGATTCTAAAAGTTCTGGTGCATCCTCAACCGTAAATGACACATAACTTTCAAAAGGAGCTTCCTGAATGTCATAAATACTTACTGGTTTCAGAGGAACGTCCGATCCAGCCATAAATTCCATTAAAATTTCAGGGTAAGTACTCTCAACTGACACTCTACGGTCATCTTGTCTCAGCAAATCCAAATTTGTATAGGCACCAGGTTTTTCGGAAGGTAATTTTGTTTTCTCTCTTGCTTCAATTATTATTCTGGATGGATTTATTTCCCATATATCGCATAAATAATTTTTTACTTCTCCAGCCATAATAACTCCTTCTTCACGGCCTTTTTCAGAGGTACCGATTAGAGTTATTTTTGACTCAGGATTTAGAGTCATGCGATTTCCTAATATATTCATTATATTATAATATGCAGTCATTTGACGTTTTGATCTTCCAGAATTATATTTAGGAGTAAAAATCTCAAGATTTTCTTCTGAAAATTCTGCCAACTGCGATTTATCAAGTAATACATACCTTTCAGGTATTGTTGTTGAGCCTAAATCAAAGAAAATATAATTCCTAATTGGAAATGTTTCTCTTACTCTACGCTCTGATGGGATATTTAATGGTGCATGAACATAAAAATTAACATCTATTTCATCTTCTACTGGGCTATTTTTTATTAAATTAAATGCATATATATCATCTCCACCTTCTCCAGTTGCTCTATTTGATGAAAAATAGCCTTTACTTAATGTATCATTTACTATTACGGCAAAATCATCATACATAGTATTCATAGGAAAACCAGCATTTGAGACTTCTGTGAATCCAGTTTCATCAATTAGGGAGATAAATACATCTAATCCGCCAAGTCCAAAGAGTCCATTTGATGAGAAAAATAGAATTCCGTTTTTCTCATCATAGAATGGAAAGACCTCGTCTCCTTCTGTATTGATATGGTTTCCAAGATTTTCTGCAGCACCCCAGTTTCCGTTATGGTCTTTCGACACTTTATAAAGATCTGCTCCACCGTATCCACCGGGCATATTAGAGGTAAAATACATTGTATTTCCGTCTGCACTCAGACATGGATGCCCTACAGAATATGATTTATTATTAAGACTAAATGGTGTTGGCTCAGTCCATTTCTCGTTTATATACTCGCTAAAATGAATCTGTAACTCAACAATATCATCATTAGATTTATCTTTTGACTTGTTTTTTGTAAAAGCCATTT
This sequence comes from Bacteroidales bacterium, assembly GCA_028702535.1. Classification (GTDB taxonomy): domain Bacteria; phylum Bacteroidota; class Bacteroidia; order Bacteroidales; family ML635J-15; genus Bact-19. The sequence continues at coordinate 2,933 of JAQVOR010000184.1, read as the reverse complement.
GCTTGCCGTCTTCACTAAAACTTGCCGGACCAACATTGTATTTTGAGTTTAAACTTTTATTAAAGACATCTGCATCTTGCAATTGACTACTTTTAATTTCTGCAACGTAAAGATTATAAAACGGTTTCCCTGTCCAATTGCTTTTTTTTGCAAATAATTTACCAGCTTTTCTGTTTGAACAAAAAACTATTGAGTTTTTATAGTATGTGGGACCAAAATCTGAAGCAGAAGTATTTATTGATTGTGGTTTAATTTGATATATGCCATCATCTTTTAGAATTTCATTAAGTTTTGACTTGTTTTGCATATAACTTTTTGCCCTCAAATCATTAGGTCTCTTTTCTGCAAATAAATCCATCCAAATTTCGGACTCAATATACATACCTTCGCTTTTTAAAACCTGTGCATAATTATAAAAGTCCATATCTGTTGCATTGGCAGGCTTATTAACTATTTTAAAGTACTCTGCTTTTGCCTCGCTATTGAGATTCATTTTATAATAACTGTCTGCCAGTCTTCTTTGACCTTCATTGGTCAGCTCTTTTGAACCGCTATAATAACGTATAGCTTTGTCATAAGAATAGGTAAAGTAGCTTTTATCTCCGCGTACTTCCTTATTCGTTTTTACCTGCCCCGTTAGGTTAAGGACAATAGTCATAAGAACTATCAACGGGAAAATTATTTTTTTCATTGTATTGATTTTTTAAGTTAAAAATTTCTTGGAGTATGAATTTGTTTATTATCATTTCGAATAAAATCATATCTGAGCATAACCTCATGACTACCTGAATTATAGCTACCTGTTTTAAGTCCATAAGACCAATCGTAGGAATACCCAATATGTAATTGTCCAGTAATGTTAAATCCGACCAAAACCCCAACAGCATCACCACTACGATACATAGCACCAAGTAATACTCTATTCATAAGTATAAATGAAGCAGTTACATCAGCTTGCAAAGGTGCTGACGCAGTTAATTTGAATAGTGTGGTTGGTTTAAAATCCAAATTATCGCTGATTTTTATCAATGCTCCTGCAATAAGAAAATAGTGTAGTTGTTCTTTTCCTATCAGAATATTTTCACTATCTGGATTTACTAATGAGTAACTGTTTTGAAGTAAATTCGTTGTTGAGATACCCGCATAAAATCTCTCTCTATGATAGTAGGCTCCTACTCCAAAATTTGGAGTAATAACATTTGAGACGTTAGTTTCAAATGCAGGGTCAAGTTGTTGATCAAGTTGCACACTCGTTAGGTTTGCTTGAAAAATATTTGCTCCAGCACTTAAACCAAGAGATAATTTCGACTTTTTAGTAAGTTGCATAATATATGCATAACTAAAAAAGATAGAAGTGGTATTTGTTGGTCCGATATGGTCGTTGGTTAATGATAAACCTAGTCCGACATGTTCGTTTCTTAGCGGTGTGTGCAGACTAACCGTTTGTGTAAGAGGAGCACCATCAAAACCCACCCATTGTGAGCGATGTAGTGCCGTTACTGTTAATGCATCTCGACTACCAGCGTAAGCTGGATTTACTACCAAAGTGTTATACATATAGTGAGTGTACATCGGATTCTGTTGTGCCTTTAACATTGTTGTTCCGCAAACAAGCACCAAGGCAATCATTATTTTTAAAACTGTTTTCATAATAATTCTTTTTTATAGTTTCGTTTTTTATTATCTATTAAGGTAAATAGTTCCTTTATATTCGTCTGAGCCATCGCCTAAATCAAGTACATAGAAGTAAGTTCCAATAGGTAACTCGTCGTCACCAAGTCTTAAACCAAATTGAGCATGTCCATCCCAGTCGTTTTTATATGGTGAGGCTTCGAATACTTTATTACCCCATCGGTTATATATTACTATTGTATTGTTTGGATAATTTGAAATGCCAGTAATTACGAACAAATCATTGATATTATCTCCATTAGGCGAAAAGCCTTCAGGAATTTTTAATTCGATATCAATGCATTCTTGTAATGTAATATAAACATTATATGGTTCAGAGGTGCAGCCTTTTTGCGTAACAACCAATGTATATGTGCCAGCATCACTTACTTCTGCATTTGGAATTTCAGAAATTTGATCGGTTGACAAATACCCTGTATTATTTGACCATTCATATAATGCATCATCTAATTCCTTGGCCGATAGAATGATTGAACTTCCTAAGCATACTGGCGAATTTGTTGTTGCCATAGCTATTGGTAGTGAATCAATTACAAGAGACGTATTTATAGACGTTACATTTGGTAAGCATAATCCAGAGATTACAACATTATAATTATCTGACTCATCTGCGAAAGTTGCAGGATCTATTATCAAACTTGAAGTATTAACTCCAGATATATTTTGACCATTTGATAAATTTACTGTTCCAATTCTCCACTGATAGGTTAAATTTGTACCTGTTGCAGTTACTGTGAAAGTTGCTGAAGCACCATCACATGCTACTTGGTTTTTAGGTTGCACTGTAATTATTGGAGCTTCACCTAAATCTAAAGAAACATTATTTGAAATTGCATCGGGCAAACATGTACCAGAAACAACAACATTATAATCTAAAGCAACATCTGCTAAACTAACAGGGTCAATAGTTAAAGTATTTGTAGTAGCACCAGAAATTGTGCCGCTGTCAATTAAATCAACTAAACCAAGTCTCCACTGATATGTTAAATCTGTTCCTGTTGCAGTTACGGTAAAACTTACTGGACTTCCTACACATGCAGATTGGTCGGTTGGTTGCACTGTAATCATTGGAGCTTCTCCTAAATCTAAAGAAACATCATTTGAAATTGCATCAGGCAAACATGTACCAGAAACAACTACATTATAATTGTTTGCTATGTCAGTTAAACTAACAGGGTCAATAGTTAAAGTGTTTGTAGTAGCACCAGAAATTGTGCCGCCGTCAACCAAATCAACTAAAC
>JAQVOR010000183.1 GCA_028702535.1 Bacteroidales bacterium | reverse complement strand
ACGCTCAACCACCTTAGTGCATATCCTGATAATTAATAACAACGAACAATCGAACATCTCTCCCCACTCCTCACTCCTCACTCCTCTCTCCTCACTCCTCACTCCCCACTCCGCACTCCGCACTCCTCACTCCTCACTCCCCACTCCGCACTCCCCACTCCCCTACTTTCCAAACAATCATTTCTATTTATCCTAAAGTGCTTCGAGATAAAGATTTTCAGCATCTTTTAGCGAGATTTTTTGCGGATTATTATTTAATAATCTAGTTATTTTCATTACTTTTTCGGATAATCGCGGAATATCGGATTTTGAAACTCCATAAAAGCGTAAAAACCTGCTTATTTTTAGTTCATCGACCAATTTATCGAGTTTTGTCAGCAATAATTCTGATGCAGCAAGATTTGTTATTCCTAATGTATCTATACCGATAGCTCTAGCAGCCTTAGCATACTTATCTGGAGTCGCCGATAAGTTAAATCTCAACACAGGAGTTAGCATAATTGAGTTTGCAAGTCCGTGCGGAATATGATACTCTGCCCCTATCGGATATGCAAAAGCATGAATTGCACCCACGCTACTATTTGCAAAAGCTTTTCCGGCAAGCATACTTCCATACAACATTTGAGTGCGAGCATCTATGTCTTGCCCGTCATTAAAAGCGTCTAAAATATTATCATATAAAACTTTTAATGCTTCGAGAGCTAAAATATCGGTAAATGGATTTGCCAAACGAGATGTAAGAGCTTCTAAAGCGTGAATAATTGCATCCAGCCCACTAAATGCAGTTATGTTGGGCGGTAAACTAAGCGTAATAATTGGATCTAATATTGCGATATCTGCATACAGCTTAGGACTAACCAATCCATTTTTTGTTTGCTCTTTATTATCACTTAAAATACTTATGTGAGTCACTTCAGAGCCAGTTCCTGCAGTAGTTGGAATAAGTATTAGTGGACATCCTTTTTGTGCAATATCTTTTTTATTCATTAACTCTTTGCATGATTCTCCCGTAACAGAACTTATAGAAACTATTTTAGCAATATCAAGAGCCGAACCTCCACCAACACCAATAATAATATCGCAATTTGTTTTAAGAGCTTCTTTAGTTGCAGCATCAGCGATATCATAATCTGGATCAGAAATAATACTGTCAAAAACAGAATATTTAAAGTCTTTTTTTTGTAGTTCTTTTGTTATCTTATCCCAAAAACTCAAAGTTTTAATTACTGGATCACAAATAAAAAAAGCATTGGCCACTTGTAAGCCGAGCATCTCCTCGGTTAATAAATCGACCGAGTTTTCTCCAAAAATAAGTTTTGGTGTTGATTGAAACACAAATTTTGTCATAATAATATCATTAATAAGTAGTAAAAAAACATAATTGAAAATAAAATACGGTGCATTTCTAAAAGATAATATAAAAATACGAAAATATTATTATAAAAAAATTAACTTTGTCGTTAATAATATGTTTAATGATAATACATTAAAAAATAATTTAATACGATAATGAAAAAAGGGACATTAATTTTATTTGTAATTTTGTTAGCAATTGGCGGATTTGCTCAGGAAACAGATACTGTTTCACAAAGTCAGCCTGAAATTCCAATAATTAGTTTAAACGATTCTGATTTTGACGATAATGAATCTCAAGATATTTCGGGATTATTAAGTTCATCAACCGATGTGTTTACAAATACTGCTGGCTATACATTTGGTCAAGCCCGTTTTAGAATTCGAGGTTATGATAATCGCAATTCCCATGTCTTAATTAACGGGATTTTTGTAAATGATGCCGAAACTGGGCGTCCTTATTATGGTAACTGGGGCGGTTTAAATGATGTTATGAGAAACAAAGTTGTTACATCTGGACTTTTATTCTCGGATTATTCGTTTGGTGGCATTGGCGGAGTCACTAATATTATTACTCGAGCCTCCGAACAAAGACCAGGTACTAGTGTTTCGTACTCAATTGCGAATAAATCCTACCGAAATCGTGCAATGATAACTCATTCAACAGGACTAATGGATAATGGCTGGGCATTTACTGTCTCAGGATCAACACGTTGGGCACAAGAGGGATATGTGCGTGGAACTTTTTACGAAGCTTATTCTTATTTTTTAGCAGCCGAGAAAAAGATTAGCGACAAACACAGCCTAGGATTAACAATTATGGGTTCTCCTTCGAGACGCGGAAAATCTGGTGTAGGAACAGCCGAAGTTTATGAATTATCGGGAGACAATTTTTATAATCCAAACTGGGGATATCAAAATGGAGTAATGAGAAACGCACGAGTTGGAACATTTAATCAGCCTCGAGCAATGCTTTCACATTATTGGAAAATTGACCCAACAATGAAATTAACAACATCGGCATCGTATATGTTTGGTCGTGCTGGCTCTACTGCATTAAATTGGTATGACGCTGCCGACCCAAGACCCGATTACTACAGAAATCTTCCTAGTTATCATGAGGGAATAGATGATATCCAAGCCAATTATCTATCAGATATGTGGCAAAATAGTGAAACTTTTCGTCAGCTTGACTGGGATTCATTTTATGATGCAAATCGTAAAAACTTATATACAGTCGAACATGTCGGTGGGATAGATAGTATTAATATTACTGGCAATAGAGCCAAATATATGATTGAAGACAGAAGATATGACCTTAAAAGATTCGACTTTGCAACATTATTTAGCAAAGAATTAGATGAAAAAACTAAATTAAGTACTGGAGTAAACTATATGTCAAGTCAAACCCATAACTATAAAACTGTCGAAGATTTATTGGGCGCCGACTGGTGGTTAGATATTGACCAATTTGCCGAACGTGATTTTAGTGATGATTATATTATTCAAAGTGATGTAAGCAACCCTAACAACATTGTTGAACAAGGCGATGCTTTTGGATATGACTATATCATCAATATAAATAAAGCAAATGTATTTGCACAAGCAGAAACAAAACTTAATAGGATAGATTTATTTGGTGGATTTGACCTTTCATACACCGAGTTTTGGAGAACAGGAAATATGAGAAATGGAAAATTCCCAGCGGCTTCGTTTGGAAACTCACCAACTCATAAGTTTTTTAACTATGCCGTTAAAGCTGGTGCTAATGTTAAAATAACAGGAAGAAACTTTATTTTATTAAACGCTTCTTACCGTACAGTAGCACCTTATACTAGAGATGCTTTTATTTCACCACGAACTCGACATCATGTTGTTGATAACTTGACAAGTGAGCAAATTTATACAGGAGACCTTAGTTATTTTTATCGTTCCCCATATTTGCAAGCTAAAATAACAGGATTTTACACCAAATTCGAAGATGGTCTTGAATCTACCAGTTTTTACCACGATGAGTTAAGAACATTTGTAAATTATACAATGACAGAAGTTGATAGAGTACATTATGGAGGGGAACTAGGTATTGAAGCAAAACTTACCTCAACTATTTCTGCGAGTTTTGTTACTGGCTACGGTAAATATTTATACGACAGCCGACCATTAGTAACAATTGCACAAGACAACAGCTCCGAGATTCTCGCTGTAAACAGAACAGTTTATATTAAAAATTACCATGTTGGTTCAATGCCAGAGTTTGCGGCTTCTGTTGGTGGGAAATATAATGCTCCAAAATATTGGTTTGTCGGAGTTAATGCAAACTATTTTGCAGAAAGTTACATCAACTTAAATCCTGAAAAACATACAGCCGAAGCATTAAATATTTATGTAATTGATGACCCTCAAATTCCTAGTATTTTAGAACAAGAAAAACTTGATCCTGGCTTCACACTTGATATTTGGGGAGGTAAATCATGGCGTATCCAAGAATACTCAATAGGATTTACCTTGAGTATTAATAATATATTGGACAATACTGATCTAATTACTAACGGTTACGAACAATACAGATTCGACCAAACAAATATCGATAAGTTTCCAAATAAATATTTCCACCTTTATGGTAGATCATATTTCTTAAATGTATATTTCAGATTTTAATTAAAAAATAATAACAAAATGAAAAAAAGATATATTTTACTTTTAGCAGCCGTTTTAATTACAGCTTTTATTATGACAAGTTGTGACGAGGAACTTGATACTCCGCCAATAGCCACTGTAGATCAAAGCAAAGTTCTTACAATTGCAGATATTTACAAAATGCGCATTGATAGTGGCGACAATTACATGATCAAAGATAACTATATGCTTTATGCAACCGTCACAATGGACGATGTTGAAGGCAATATTTACAAAGAAGCTTATGCACAAGATACTTCGGGAGGACTAAATCTTTATAAGTTGACCTATCCTGAAACTGTTAAAGTTGGGGAATATATTCGCATAAATCTAAATAGAACTTACATTAAAGATTTTAGTGGAAAAATTGAGCTTATGTTTGATAGTATCTTAGACACAGACAAAAACATTGTCGTTCAATATGCTAATGCCCCAATAGCTCCCGTGCCAGTAAGTACTGCAGATATTGAAACTGGTAACTATGAATCTAAACTTGTAGAAGTACAAGGGATTCAATTTGTTGATAGTGAATTAACAAACACATATTACCATCCACTAGGGTCAGTACCTTTCGATCAGAATAGGTTAGCTGAAGATAGTACAGGAAGAACAATAATTATCAGAACAAGCGAATATGCTGAC
>JAQVOR010000066.1 GCA_028702535.1 Bacteroidales bacterium | reverse complement strand
CATATTATCGAATGTACAAGAACGAATGTCTAAACCTTTTATTCCATTCATATAGATCCCAACATCTGTTCTTTGATATTGGTTTGCATAACCTGCCCAAGGGTTGTGGGAGTTGGGGTATGGGTTTGAATTAATTGATGAATAATGAGAATCATATAAATCTTGCGTTGTTTTAAATGTACAACCATTTATAATATTACCACTCCAATATGCTCCAATTCCAATCATATAGTTTGGTCTTGGTAAAAGCTTAATCCCAATACCGTTATTAATAAAATTAACATCTGATTCTGCAATAATAATATGACCACATCCTTTACTTTCATCAAAAGGATTTGGGCTAGAAACATTATTACACAAATATTCCATATTTCTTGCTCCTGATAAAATTCCTATATGAGCATTTTCTATTACTACATCCTTTTTATTTATTATTTCTACAGTTCCCACGTTAGATGGGTGAATAACATCTCTCCATACTTCAATACCTTGCCACATGTTATTTTCGCATAAAGGGATAAATTTACCTTCATCTATCCCCTGTTGAGCCCAAGGAGGGAATAAAATACTGGTTAAATATACATTCCCTTCAATTATTAGTTTTCCGCCTGCTTCGACAATTATTCTTCCATTAGGAGCAAATTCAATTCGGGTATTATCTCCAATTGTCAGAATTGCATTAGGCTGAATATAAATATCTCCTTCAACATAAAGTGTTTCAGTAGAACTCCAAATTTCATTGTTGTTCGAATAAATTGTGTATCCATCAGTATAAGGGTAATCATAATATCCTCCATCACTATCATCACAAGCACAGATTCCAGGGTTTACAAAAATTGGTTCTAAAGTTTGAGACTCATACCCACATTCATTATTTCCGACAGTTAATGACATACAATAATAGCCATAATCGTTAAAAGTATATTCCAGTTGGTTGTCATCCGTTATTGTCTCTCCACCAATCGTCCAATCCCAGATTAAAGTAGGGTCTGAGTTTGCAATATCAGTAAAATCAAATGTGTTGTTTATGAAAAGACAAGAAGGGATTTCAATTACGGGTATTTCGGGACTTGTAAACTGGCTGCTTATAACAGCGACATCTTCAATTTTACAGCCAATTCCATCTGCAACTTCTAACTCATAAGTCCCATCGCACAAGTTTGAGATAGTAGCATTTTCTATTTCCTGTGTCCAGTTCTCATTACTCCAGTGATAACTTAACGCTCCTGTACCACCATTGGCAAATGCTGTTATTTCACCATCACAATCATTAGAACATAGACTTTGTGTAATATCATACATAACAGTGATTGCAGGAGGCTCTGTTATTTCAAATTCAGGTGTTGTAACAGTACATCCATTGTTGTCCTGAACAGTAACAGTATATGAGTCTGCTTCCAGATTTTCGAACTGATTACTAGCTTGCCAAATACCTTGATAAATTGAATATTGATAAGGAGGATTATTACCTCCAACACTAATTATTACTTTACCATCATTATATCCGTAACAAGATATATTATTCTGCAAATAAATATTTGCATACCACATAAGAGGTTGATCAATAGTGAAAGGTATTTCAGCAGTACACATATTACCGTCAGAGACTGTAACGGTGTAATCTCCTGCCTGTAATTGAGCAAAAATGTTTTCATCTTGTAACCCGTTACCAATGTCATACATGTAGCCATTTGTGCCACCTTGTGCAGTAATTGTTGCAGTCCCATTGTTGTATTCATAACATGAAGCATCAATAGTACTAACACCAATAACTATTGGAGTAGGTGAGTTAATTGTAATAGGTACGTTTATCATACATGCGTTTGCATCTGTAACAATAACATTGTAGTCACCAGAACATAGGTTAGTAGCAGTTGCTGTTTCCTGACTTGCTTCGTCATTCCATAAATATGAAAATCCGCCTCCGCCTTCACTTGCATCAACAGCAGCTATTCCAACGCAGTCATTGGAGCAATCCAATACAGAACTTTCGGTAGTAACTAATATTTCAGGAAATTCTCCAATTTCAACACTAGCATTTGAAATACATTCGTTACCATCTGTTACAGTTACAGTATGTGTTCCTGCCGAAAGATGCATAGCCATTGGGGTATAATTCCCATTTGACCAATCGTAAGTGTATGGTAAGGGAGGGTCATTTGTTACATTAACTTGTGCGATACCTGTATTATCACCAAAACATGAGTATTGAATGTTGACAAATTCTAATGCTGGTTCATCAAATAATGGTATAACAAAGCTTGTTATATATTCACAGTTATCTTCGTATGTAAATGTTAGCCCATAATTACCGCCTGCAATGTTATACATATTTTGAGAATCATCACCATTGCTCCAAAGGAATGTATATGGTTCGTCTATTTCAGAAACTTCTATTTCAATACTTCCGTTGTCTGGGAATAAACATGAGTTTTCAATATTCGATGTTAAAACAGGTTCAGTATAACCTTCAATAATAATATCATTTGTAATTGTATTTCCCCATGCATCCATTAATGAATATGTATATATGCTAGGAGCTAGACCTGTTAAAATAGTTTGATATTTTATCATTTCGGGTTGAGCATTCATTTCAGCACATATACTTACATATGTATTATTATTATTGTCAAGCCAGTTTATTGTAGCATGTAGTGAATTCCCTTCACCATAAACCGTTATATTCAATTCAATTTCACCATTATTATTACCACCAATACATGAAGGTTTAATATTTGTTATTACATCAGCTATGGAAAATTGATTTTCAGATGTACACGAGTTTTGAGATTGAATCTGAACATCATAAAGTCCAGATGGAACATGAGGGACAAAGAAGTCCTGAGATAAATCAAGATTCGGCTCAAAATGGGTATAACTATTGGTAGTACTAGATAATTGAAAAGAGTATGACTCAATATCAGTAGTAATAAATGATAAAGTAGCATTCCCAGATTCGTTATCATAAGAGGCCAGAGTATTAACAATATCAATATCAACATCAGGATATTCATCAACAAAGTCGGAAGTTGTATATGTGCAATTGTTTGCGTCAGTCGTTGTCAAGGTATAGGTTCCAGAATAAACATTTGTGAGGTTTTGACTATTCGCAGTATTATTCCACTCAAATGTATATGGGTCATATCCACCTGTAATATCTATTTCAATTCCTCCTGTTGCTTCATTAGGACATGATGGTTCAGGTGTAGTTACTATTAAAGGAACAGGGGTTTGAAAAACTGCAACAATATCTGTAATAACACAACCTAAATTATCATTGATAGTATAAGAATAACTGCTAGGAGATAAACCAGACAATGTTGTTTGATAAATATTTTCACCAACATTAGTCAATAATGTTGTTGAACTATTTGACCAGTTTACATTATAATCAGACAATGAGTTTAATGGATGTAATTCCAATGTTAATATAATTTGGGCACTATTAACACCTTCACATGAATTAATTACATTGCTACTTATCGAATAGGCTATATCAGCTGTTACAGAGCTAGTACCAGAACAACCGTTAGCATCATTAACTGTTACAAAATATTCAGAAATCTCAGTTGGAAACACTTCATATGTTTGCTCTGTTCCTAAACTGGTCCAACTATAATTATATGTTGGTGTTCCGTTTATTCCTTCAGCCGAAATTATCGTGCTTTGTCCTGGACAATTCGGGAAAGAGCTTATTGCTGCATTAACATCCGGATTAGGATTTACAGTGATAGTAACAGTTTCAGTAGCTGTACAACCATAACTATCTTCAACAACTAAAGTAAAAGGTGTAGTGCTTGTTGGCGTTGCAATAGGATTGCTTATATTATATTGATTTAACAAAGATCCATTACTCCAAGAGTAATCATAAGTAGGAATACCACCAGTAACAATAGAAAGCCCTCCAATTTGGACTGATTCTCCTAAACAAATAGATTCTTCAGTTGGCATGTTGATGATTGGATTATCATATGATGGCAAATCAATATTATCAGTTGTTGAACAACCATTCGCATCTGAAACAGTAATGTTATATAGATCTTCACATAATTCGTCAGCAGTTTCGGTTACCTGAGAAGTGGAATAATCCCATTCATATAAATATGGAGAAACACCTCCACTCGTATTGCAATGTAAAGAACCTGTACAATTACCAGAGCATGGAATTTCAATTATCTCGATTGAAAGACTAATAAGATCTGGCTCACTTATATATATTGAATTTTGTGTCTGACACCCATTTTCATCTGTAACAATAACTGTATATAATCCCTCGTCAAGAGCAATTGCTGTAGAAGTAGTCTGCATACCGGAATCATCCCATGTATAGGTATAACTACCAGTACCACCACTTGCAACAACGGTTGCCTCTCCATCAGAAAAACCAAAGCATGATATGTTTGAATAAGATACTATACTGGCAAGAATTTCATCGTTCTGATTAATAGTAACATACCCAATATTACTATCTCCAATTGCATCAATAACCGTAACTTCATATTCTCCTGCACATAAGTCACTGATTTCAGGCGTTAATTCTCCATTACTCCAATTATAAATATATGGCTCAACTCCTCCATTTGCAACAACATTTACAGAACCATCACAAAGTCCATGACAAGAAACATCTTCACTGTCAATAGTAATCGTAATATTACTACTACTTTCAATTTCAATACTATTTATTGTATTACATAAATTTGCATCCGTAATTGTAACTTCATATACTCCTGCACACAAGTTGGTTATGTTTGGTATTTCCTGACCATTACTCCATTCATAAGTGTATGGTTGATGTCCTCCAAAAGCTATTACATTGGCATATCCATCACATGCTAATGGGGAACTTGAATCTGAATAGTCATTTACATTTGAAGTCAGAGGATTATTTTCATTTATTGCACGTAGTGATATATTATCCAAACCATAGTCATAAAATGAAGGCCCAAATTCTTCTACTTGATATACTTCAACTCGGATTGTTTGAGAAACATCAGAATGCCAATGAAAATTATTTGTTATCCAGAATCTAATTTCAGGTTCAAATTTACTTGGACAATGTACAATATTGTCAACTAAAATTTCATTCGTATTCGTATTGACTATTTTAAATGATAGCTTTAATTGTTGCGAGGAAATCCAATCATTTTGTATACTTGAACAAAGAGTTCTACAATGACAACCAGTACTATTGTCAATAGAAAATATATAATCTGTATTTTCTGAAACACTTATGGGATTAGATGCCCATAATAATTGCTCATCAATATTTCCTGCATCAGCAACTTGTTGCCAAGTCGGACCATCAATAAACATTACATGACTATTTGTTAAAAAATCATTAAAAATTCTATATTCATTGTGACTATCTTCTGTTTCAAGTTCTAAATCTGTTCGGTTATCAGGTATTTCAGTAATACCTTCAAAATTTCCATCAAATAGTAGATTTGGACAACAGTCATGAACGTTGAATGTAATGATGGTGTTTTCATAAACTTCAAGTGCACAGACATTATCCTCTAATGACTGAATACTAAAAGAATTAAATTCTTCAGTTACAATTACGTTTACACTAGCTCTGTAATTATATTCCGGATAGAAAGCACATGGATAATAGGCAGGATTGACATCATATGTGTTTACTCCGTCTGTAACCACAGCACTAAATGGAGGCTCACTATTGAAATATAAAGTAATGGTCTGGGTTGAACCGTTACAAACATCAAGACTATTCATAGTCACATCATCTGAACAGAATCCAACATTTCCATCATCTAAACAAAAATAGTTTGAATGCACCATTTCAACCTGTGGATTCTGAACAAAAACATAGTTGTAATAGCTAACACTTTGAGTATTTGCATTAATGTCTGTTACTGTCAAAGTAATATCGTAATACCCTGGATTAGTGAAGGTAATATCAGGATTTTGAGATGTGTTTGATGGTAAAAATGTTACCCCGTCAGAAGGGATTACAGTCCATTGCCATGATATGGGATTTCCTATACTCTCATCAAAAAAAGAAATTGCTTCAGATTCACATGATGTTTGTGATGATGATGAAAAATGTGCGGATAGAATTTCTTCTGACATTAAACAATTCATTGCTTCAAAAGCATTTATTCTTCCATTTCCTAAAAGACCTGAGTATTCTGTATCATTAATATCATCAATTGGATCACAGGAACTATACAAGCAATTTCTAATTTCATTAACATCTGCATTAGGTTTATAAGAGCGCATTAAAGCGCAAAGTCCTGCCACAAGAGGTGAAGCCATTGATGTTCCAGAAGAGACTATATATACATCATTTTCTGTTTCGATTGCTCCACTCATAGTGCTCCAAATATCAACTCCAGGAGCCATTACATCAATTGAACTTCCAAAATTAGAGGATAGAGTTGTATTGTTTACCCCCTGAATTGCCAACATATCATCTGAGTTGGTTGCTCCAACAGCTATTACCTCAGGAAATGCTGATGGATAATGTTCTATACCATTGCCTAGCTCCAATCCTTCGTTCCCAACAGCGGCAACTAATATTACGCCACTATTAAACAATGCTTCAATTGGTAAGTGAAGCTCATTTATATCATTTTGATTTAATCCTTCTGCTCCATCAAATGCCCCCCAACTCATATTTACAACACTTTCATTGATCCCGTTATCAACTAAATACGCTAGGCTTTGAACAGCTAACTCGTGATCAAAATATCCTAAATCACTACTATTCTTCACTAACATTAATTGTACTTCTGAACTAATTGAAGCAACTCCAAACAGATTATTTGTTTGAGCTCCAACAATCCCAGCAACATGTGTTCCATGACCATAAAAATTATTATTATTATCAACATTTATATGAGGATTGCCATCATTGTTTCCTACATCATACCCATTATAGTCATCTTCATATCCATTATCATCATCATCAATACCATTGCCCGGTATTTCTTCAGGATTTATCCAAAGATTATTCATTAAGTCTTCATGCGTTGTGTTAAAACCATTATCTAATATTGCAACAATTACATCATTTGCTCCCTCATGAATTCCCCATGCACTCTCAGCATTAATTTGATTTAAATGCCAGAAAGTATTATCCTCATATATTGGATCATTTGGGCTGACAGAATATGAATATATTGGAACATACCCGACACTTTTTACAAAAGATAATTCCCTAAATGCATCCATAATATCTTCAATATTTAATAATGGATCAAAATGAACAACATGTGGATAATTTACAGTTGAGTCTTCCATAAAATTGAACAGCTTGTTTATTTTTGTTATTCCATACTGATTTATCAAAGAATCAATTTCAGCTATAGGAAGAGACTGTGTATTATCTGAATAAGTTAAGTCAATGTCATATTTCAACCTGATCATTATCTTGCTTTTTGCATAAGGTTCAAAAGCATATCCTGGTAAAACTATAACTGAACAACTCTCACCATATTGTGATATCATATTCTCATAAATCCCCTCTACAGTTATACTCAAATAGGTATCTGAATCTATTTCACCAATAATCTCCGAAATATTTACAAAACTATCATTAGATTCTATTTCCAAAATATCACCAGTATTCTCATTAATGATAAAAAATCTATATCCAATAACATTACTTAATGAAATTGCTTCAATTATATCATCAGAATATACTGTAGCACCACAAAACTCATCTGTTAACCTTGTGGTTTCAGGAACAACAACAGTTGGAAAATTAAACACATACGGCCCCACCCAATAACTCAACTCTGTCCCACAATTTGCATTTATATAAAACTCATATTCCGTGTTTTCATCCAGAGCTGTAATTGTGGTCGAGTTACCTGTCACTTGTGAATAGCTTATCATCCAGTTGTCATCAAGCGGATTTAAGTCTTTTACACCTACAGCAACATTATATGTAACCCCGCTTGGACCATCCCATGACAAAGTATGGCTTGTAGATATTCCTTCGGTTGCACTTAAATTTGTTGGTTTCGCACATGTAGGTAAAACTAATATTGCATCACTAAATTCAGATGTATTGTTTAATGTATTTGTAGCAGTAGAAATAAAATAATCATAAATAGTTGTTAAATTAATTGACCAGTTGCCGTCATCGTCAACTATTGTGTTTCCAAGATATTCCTTTGCATCTTCAGAACCAAGGCTGCCAAAAACTTCTATATTATCTCCAATTTCTGCAATTCCACTCATTACTCCTTCTTTGTAATCTAAAATTATTGGAGATTTTTTAGAATTATTAGATTCATTTTCTAATAAAATACCGTTTTCATTATTGTAAATTTCATTAGCAGAAATTTTTATATTTTGAGAGCCATTTAGTAAAACACCAGTATAACAATCATATATTTTATTACCAAAATGAGTCTCGACTGAACCAACATTACAATTATTTGAATTATAAAATGCTAAGCCTAAATTTGCTTGCCCAGTAGTAAATACACCATCAATAACTGCATTTAAAGTATTATTGTAAACATCAATATTATTACAATTAATGATTCTAATTCGTGTAAATCCAGTTTTAGTTAAAGTATAATAAGGATTTGGAAATGTTATTATATTTGATGAGATATTTGAGTTGTTACAGCCAATAAGTATAATTCCATAAGATTTAAAACGATTAAGTCTGAACCCTTTTATTTTTATATTATCTACATTATAGCAATTAAATGCAGCTGCAATATTATTTTGCCCTTCTAATATTATTGCTGGATTATCTTCTGTATATCCAGCTTGTGTTGTTGCGTCTAATAATACTGTATTTGTTATTTGTGGATAATAATATAACGGACTAATTGTATGTGGACCACCACCGGGTATGTCAAAATTTATGACACATTCGCCATCAGTATCATTAGTTTTTCTTATCGCCCATTGTAATGTTCCGTACATTTCTGGATCACAAAGGTTGTCATCAAAATTGTACTCGTAAACAAAAGGATCAGGGTCAGTTGTTTTTGTAACTGTATAAAATGTTTGTGCGTTAATTGAAATACTTATCAATACTAATAATGCACTTATTGCGATATATTCTATTTTTTTCATTTCGTTTTTTTTTGAGGTTATTTTCTAAAATAAAGTTTATTACTCACCTCGCCATTATTATCTTCAACGAATAATGTTATTACATTATATGTCTCTTTTTGAGACTCTGAAAGTTCAATAAAAACTCTAGATTCATAGCCATTTATTACTTCTAATTCATCGTTAAAAGATGTATAGTATAATCCATTTTCTTCTATAATTTGAACTTGTATTAAAGTGATGTCATTCAAATCCTGAGATGTTCCAACTTGGATTTTTAGTAAATTTGCATTTTCAGGATGATTCATCTTAAACATGATCTCAAGCTGATAGTTACTAATAACTGAGTCCATTCCTACAATAGGTTGAACTAAAATGTCTTTAATTTCTACACTAGATTGTGCTGCTAAATATCCTGTAAATAAAATAAAAATAGCAAATAAGGTCGATTTGGTTTTCATAATACAAAATTTTAATAAAACATAAATAACAATACAACAAATTTATTGTAAAATCTTAAACAATGCAAATTAATGCAGCTAAAAGATACTAACACATCTTACCTATAATTGTTGAAAACTTTATTTTTGATATTTATCAAACATAATATGTCCGAATAGCACAAAAGTAGAAAATGATGAAGGGGGCAATTGCAAAAACTTCGATAGAATTTTAAACATTTATTTAGTGCATCAATTACAAAATCTAAGTTTATACAAAAGTGTAATTTTTATTTCAGATTGAAGGGAATAGAAAAACGGGTTAGTCTATTATCTGGCAATCCACTACTTTTACCCACGCCAAACTTTATATTACTTTATATTATTGTGGGTTTTGGATTGTTAATAAGTTTTAAAATGCCAATACCAATTTTTACTTATGTTCTTACTTCAAAATTTTTGAATTAGATAAACTGTGAAACGTGAATAGATTTCTCCATCCACAAATAAATGATAATAAAAAGCACTAAACTTTGTTCTTACTTCTATTGCGATGCACCGAGCGAAGCCGAGGTTTTCTATTGTTCTATTATTCTATTGTTCTATTGTTCTATTGTTCTATTGTTCTATTGCGATGTGCCGAGCGAAGCCGAGGTGTTCTTACTTCAAAATTTTTGAACATTCGAACATCCGAACATCCGAACCGTGAACAGATTTCTCCATCCACAAATAATTGATAATAAAAAGCACTAAACATTGTTCTTACTTCTATTGCGATGCACCGAGCGAAGCCGAGGTTTTCTTACTTCAAAATTTTTGAATTAGATAAACTGTTTTTTTTTCGAGTATAATTTAAATAATTGAAGGGTGAAAATTTAAAAGTTTATCCTTACTCATCAAACCCAGGTCTAATAAAACTTATTGCATCAGGGAATGCAGTAAGTAAATGTTTTTTTAGTTTAGATAATTGCTTTAAGAGACCCAAAATATCATCTTCATATTCAGGGAATTGATGATATAAAACCAAGTAAGCTTCTATTGAATTATCTATTGCAATTAAAGCTATTTTTGCTGAGCCATCACTATCGTTTTTCTCAAACTCATTTTCTGATTGATAACCCTGAAATGCTCGTCGTGTTTTAACACCAATAAAAAACTCGAACCAATTTATCACATCAAAAGCTTCTTTAAAATCTGGTATTGCTAATTCCTGTTCAATTACTTTTTGTGTTAATTCGTCGATTTTCTCTCTAATATTATTCATCCAATGATGTGCCGCAGTTCCATAATCCATAGCTAACTTCTCAATTTCGTTAGGTGATTTTTTAACTATCTCAATATCATCAAGATTAGTAAGGTCAATTCCTAATTCAGCAGCTTTTTCACTTATTAATTTAATTGTATTGGTTAAATTGGTAGCTATTTCGTCCCATATTTCAATATCACTCTTATCTTCTGACATTCGCTCTAACTCAGCTAATCCAACCGTACATCTCTTGATAAATCGGCATCTTTCACACCATCTATCGCAATAATTGTGAACCCCAGATATTATATTATCTGTTTGATTGTCTTTTGATTTTTCCATCATAAAATTTACTTTCCGATACAAAATTTTGAGAATATCGAAGCTAATATTTCGTTATTACTGATATGCCCCGTGATCTCCCCAAGATAATACATTGCTTCGCGTAAATCTTGGGAAATAAAGTCTCCGCTTAAATCAGCATTCATAGCATCTTTTGCTCTAATAAGTGCATCATTTGATTTTGCAAAAAGCTCTAAATGGCGACTATTTGTTAAAATAAGATTGGTTTCAGACAATTTTAATGAATTTACCCAAGATGACATAAGTTTTGATAAATTATCTAAATTTTCTCCAGTTTTTGCTGATATCTTTAGTACTGGTGCATATTCTGTAAGATTAGCGAAAAACTCCTTTTTTGCAATATCATTTTTATTTATAAGAATTAATAAATATTGCTCATTAGTGATTGTTTTTTTAATTTTATTGATAAAGCTAAGTATTTGTTTATCATCGGAGTTAGCATCTATCATCAAAAGTATTACCTGAGCTTTTTTGATGTTTTTATAAGTTCGCTCCACTCCCATTTTTTCTATGGAATCCTCAGAGTTTCTTATTCCTGCTGTATCAATTAGTCTGAATTTTATTCCATCAATTATAAGCGTTTCTTCTACACTATCTCGAGTTGTACCAGGAATGTCAGAAACAATAGCACGATCATCTTTTAATAAAGCATTTAACAATGTTGATTTACCAACATTAGGCTCACCGATAATAGCTACAGGAATGCCTGTTTTTATTGCATTACCGTATTTAAAAGAGTCTATCAAATTGTTGGTTCGTTGAATAAGTTCTTCGGTAATATTGCTTAATTGAGTTCTATCAGCAAATTCGACATCTTCTTCGCCAAAATCGAGTTCGAGTTCCATTAGTGAGACTAATTCAAGCATTTTTTTTCTTAAATCTGATATTTCATTAGAAATCTGACCTTTCATTTGATTAAGAGCTAAGCGATGCCCCTCTTTTGTACTACTGGCAATAAGATCGGCAACTGCTTCTGATTGTGATAAATCCATTTTCCCGTTAAGAAAAGCTCTTTTACTAAACTCGCCAGGCTGAGCTACTGATGCACCCTTTGCAATTAACTCTGAAATTATTTGCGATTGAATATATTCTGAGCCATGACAATATATTTCGACTGCATTTTCGCCCGTAAATGAGTGAGGTTCAAGAAATTTAACCATTAAAACTTCATCAAGTATTTTTTTGTTTTCAGAAACAATTGTTGTAAAAACCATTTGTCCAGCATCGCTTGTAAGTATTTTTTTAGGTTTATTTAATATTTTAGCCGCAATTTCGACACTTTTAAGGCCACTAAGCCTAATAATTGCAATTGCTCCTACACCAGAAGGCGAAGAAACTGCACAAATTGTTTTATTATCTTCATTAAACATGCTTGCAAAAATAGGATTTTTAGTGAGAATAAAGCAAAAACACAAAAAATAAAATAAAATCTTAATTATATCTATTGTCAGAATGAACCGAGTTTACGAGCTCAGCGCAGCTAAAACTAGCATATTTTTAAGCACAAAGTTAGAATTGTCAATTTTTGAAGTCTGTTTTTATATTTGATACTTATTTTTTTTATTTAGTTTGCTATTTTTGAAAAATGACACTTCATTTCTATGCAAAAAAGAGCAATTATCTAATTTTTGAACATTGTTATCCTATTCCAACTAACGGCAAAGTTAATTATTTGATTTATAATTGTTTAATATTTTCAAATTACATTCACTTTTTCTTCAATTTACCCTATCGTTAGCGAAAATATTCATCGATATTTTAGTCGAAGGGGGATTGTAATGAACGTGGAATCAATGGTTAAAGCTTTTTAAGCTGCCACCTGTTCTCTACCATTGCTAAGGGATGAGGCTCTGGTTTGAGCGATTAACTCTGCCCCAATTTTCCTTAAGTTATATGCACAGACGGGCAGTCCGATGTATCGCTTAAAATTCTTGTAACTTCTATCTGGGCATCTGTTAAGTCTGTGATGTTCCAGTTCATTTATATTTGACCCTATTGCACAGTGTTTATGTCGTAATTTTTTGAAAATACTTTTTCTCTGCTCTGCAGTTTCTTCTTTGTTACATTTTCCTTTTTTAAGAAGTACAAGTGTTTCAACTACCTAAATATAATATGATTTTGTTGTTTTTATGCCAGAACCCTTTGTCGAAACTCCAACTTGAAATAGAATACTTACAAGATAGTCTCTCTGTTAGTTCTGGCACAATCTCGGAATCAGATTGATGTTCCATTACTTGATAATCGACAATTAAGTTAAATTGATCTGTTATTATGGTGGTTTTCTGGCCGAGTTCTACATTTGGACGCATTTTTTCTTTGATAATCCATTCGGTATATTGTTCGCAGATGAAGAATGTTTTTTCGTTATGAGGGATCTTTTCTCCTTTTATAATGCGTCTTTCAAGCAAATCAACATGTTTTTGAGTTTTTTAGTTTTTGTAGCAATGCATTTGCTATCGAATAAAATCATAATAACCGATAGCGATATTTCAATTATGTAATTCAAAGTTTGTTAAACTACTCTTGCTAATTTCTAAACGAACGTGTACATTAGTAGTTGCGTTTGAGTGATACTGTTGCTTCGTATTTTTGTTTTTTTAAGATTACAAAATTAAGCTAGTTATCATTTAATCGGGAAACTCCCCCTCCTTTGCTTTGGTCGCACGCTCCCTTCGCAAAGGAAGGGGGAGTAATTCCATAAACAACGTGGTGAAACTTTACACTTTCCCATTAAAATCTCTTCAGTATAAACAAGATTTCCATCTCCATCCCCTACATAACCTGAGTATTCATAATAAAAATAGTTATCATGTCTACCTAAAAAAAGCTCAAGAGACAATCCTCCACTAATATTCCAATAATCAGTTGTTTGTGATAATCTTTTTTGTAAAGAAATCGGAATAGAAATATAATAATATGATCTGAATGAGAGTGAACTAATAGATAAGTGGTTTTCATAAATATATCTTAAAACCGTAGGCTTCACTCCAAATTGAATTGCATAATTGTCGTTCAATTCTTTGTTTAGCATATAGCCAATCTGATTTGTAAAAAATGGTAAATATCGTTGAAAGTTTTCAGATGGCTTGCCTGGGATATTTAAAGAGCTTCTGCCATTGTTAAATATAACGGAATGCTGTATAGAATTGTTTTGTCCAAATAGGCTTATTTGTAAAAACAAATAGTAATCGAGCATTTTTGTATTTCATAACTTTATTGTTTTATAATTTCAGATTATCCTATTATTCTTTTTTATCCACATTATTTTTTGCGTTAAAATAGTAACGAATGCCGAGTGAAAAATTCAGTACGTTGTTTTTATATTTTCTTGAAGTCCGATATCTCCAGTCGTAATTATCCGCATCTCTAATAAATGAAATTTCTTCACAATCGTCAATTATATTTTCATTTTTTGTCCATGAATTTGTCGATTTATCATATTGTTCATTAACAGTGCTTCTGTACGTGATATATCCTTCATCGGGGGTAAAACTCATGTGTAAAAAAGATATGTCTGTAAAAACGCTGATGTTATTATTTGTTTGATACGATATTTCAATCCCAGCTTGCCCCGTGTATTTGAATATTTTATTATATTTTTCGTTAATAATTATTTCATTTCTGTATTCGTAGGCATGTGATAAGATTTCTATATCCTTTTTTATAAAATAAAAAGAAACACCTTGATTTAAATAGAATGAGAAATCCCATTTATTAACGTTTTTATAAATTGCAATCTTAATAAAAGGAGATATTTGCTGTAAGTTTGAATTATTTGTTAACTGAGTAAATGTTATACCATTTGAAGCGTCATCGTGTTGAAAAAAAGTAATTGTATTTTCAAAACTATTTGTTAAAATATACTCATTGTTTTTAATTCTCTCATACGGGAGAATTGAGCTATTCAAATAAAAACCGTTTAATGATAAACGAAGGATTTTCGAAAACTGATAACCAATATCAAAACTAAAATTGGTTCCTGAATTTAAAACATAATATGCTGGCATGTTTTCTCCTAAATCTTTTAAAACATCAGTTTCGGGAGTGTGAGACATAAATATCTCTCCATAACCATAAACAGCATTGTGATTGTAATACAAGGTATTATTTTGGGGATTTACATCATTAGCCACTGGAACAGCATATCCACAGCGGATATCTGCAAACCATTGAGAATAACCATTTAAACAGAATACTAATACTAGAATAAATAATGTGCAATATTTTTTCATGATGATTACATTTTTATGATTTTAAGACTTTCATATTCCTTACTATAACTTATTCTTAAGTAATAAACACCAGGTTTCAAATAAGATGTATCAAATTCAATTGCTTTTTCCCCTGCACTTAAGATCCCATTATATATTTCATTGATTTTTTGACCACTAATGTTATATAAATCTATTTTAATATTTTTCGCCATTTTAACATCAGCAACAATAGTCAATATATTACTTACAGGATTAGGAAAACAATAAAAACAGTCTTCAATATTTGGATTATTGGGTGTAATATGGGACGTTTTGCTTAGGTTAGTTAAATTATTACTTGAAGAATTATTCATGCACGGTTCGGTTATGTTCGAAAGAATTAACTCATGCTCACCATCTGCAATAAATTCAACATCACCAGCAATTACGATTTCGGTACAGGCACTGATTGTAGTATTTTCATTATTATTCATTTTTGACTGAAGTTTTATTTGTTTTTATGTAATACCGAATACTAAAATTAACATTCCATGTATTTGTATAATAAAATATTGAACTTCCTTGTAAATCAAAAATATATTCGTTATCGTCTTTGACTTCGCTTACCCCATTGATGATTTTTTCTTGGTAATATCTAATTTGTTTTATTGGAGTGTATTGTTGTTTTAATAAATCAAACATTCCACCAATCCGTAAAGTCAACCTATCACTAATTGAATATGTTACATTTATCCCTGATGAAATCATTAAAGTGTTACTTAAGCTGAGATAGTTTGGAAACTTGTATTGATTTATTTCAATAGATTCAATAATTAATTCTCCTGTATCATAAAAGCATCTTTTTGTAATCAAGCTATCTGTTTTGTGCATTTTGTTTAGGCTAATATCAAATTGCATTATTGGAGTTAATGCGAGTTTTTTATTTAACCAAAAGTTGTATGCAAGACTAGGCGATACTGAAAGCTTTTCAAAATAATAATACGTTGAATGAGTCTGTACCGTTTCAATATTATTATTCGTACGAATAATAATATTTCTATTTATTTTGTTATCATGATTTATAAACTTAATTGATAGATTATTCCTATATAATATACTGGTACTAAATTCCCATTTATTATTTAATAAATACCCGCCTTTTATACTAATAAAAGGACTTTTAATAATATTAAATTTTATGGGTATGAGATTATTAAAATAATTGTCATTTATTTCATCATATAAATATTCTTGATCATTAAACAACCCGCTATTGCTAGTTTCAATTGGGGAAGATATTCCCACTCCTGTTTCTATGAACCATTGAGCAAAAATGTTGATGTATATTATTACCAAAAGAATTGTTATTATTGTTTTTTTCATAGTTATAGTTGTTAATTTTTAATAAATTTCAGATTATTTTTCTCAATTATATTAAGGTTTATAAAGTACATTCCTGGTGGGAAACTCTTAACATCAAACTGAAAAATGTATATTCCGGCTTCTATATTCTTTTCTGAACGGTGTAATATCATTTGTCCTTGCGTATTAATTATTCTGAAATTTAAATCTTGTTTTTGTTCAATAAAAACACTAACATTTAAAATATCAATTACTGGATTAGGGAAGCAAGAATAAATACTTCCTTTTTCAATTCGATCTTCTCCAGTTGTTTTATGAATATCTGATAATGATTTATTGCCGTTTTGAAGACATGGACTATTATTTATTTCCAAAATAAGTTCATTCTCACCATCTGCAATAAATTCGACATCGCCGTTTATTACGATTTCGTTGCAGGCACTGATTGTAATATTGTCATTTTCATTCATTGTTACTATAAGTACTTTTATTATTGAAGTAGTAGCGGACGCCGAAGGAGAAATTTAGAGAATTCGTATCGAAGTATTGATTTGTAACATAAACATACTCATTATTATCAGATTCAATAACATTACCCATAAATTCTTTTTCATACAATGTTTGAACTTTTTCAACAACTTTATAACTATTACCTAAACTACTGTTAATCTTACAGAACAAATCTAAATTATTATTTATATTATATGCTATTTGCAAACCAACCCTTAAGGCAAACATATTACTAAAATCATTTGAAAATGAAGATTTGTACTTATAACATAGCGTAACATAATTAGGCGACTTTTCTTCAGGAGAATCAAGAACATAGGTAGTTGCTTTTTTCGTAAC
The DNA here is from genome assembly GCA_028702535.1 of Bacteroidales bacterium. Classification (GTDB taxonomy): domain Bacteria; phylum Bacteroidota; class Bacteroidia; order Bacteroidales; family ML635J-15; genus Bact-19. The sequence goes on along the minus strand of JAQVOR010000066.1, from coordinate 1,278 downwards.
AGTTTCATAAATTGAAAGAGCCCGAAAAGACACGCCTAATAAAGGCTTAATTTTTAGATGCTTAATTGTAAAACTATAAGAAATCTCAGGAATCAAATAATACCCCTTTGTATAATAGTTGAAATCTTCAATCGATTTTGTTGTAAATATTCTATCATCTCCATCACTACCCCAGATAAGACTTTGATTTATTGAATACGAATTATTTCTATTGAAACCGACAATCGTTTTATTATCGCAATAAGAAAATCCCAAAGACATTTCCCATTTTTTTAATCTATATCCTCCCGAAATAACCGCAAAAGGACTTTGGATTATTGAAAACTTAATAGGAATTATTTCAACATCATACACATTGTTTATTCTGTCATCAACTAAAATTACATCAACATTGTCAAGCTTTTTTTTGTCTGTTGACAAAGCATATCCTATCTCTGTTTCAATAAAAAACTGACTAAAAACTGCGAAAGGTAACAGTAAACACATAACTGCAAATAATGTTTTTTTCATAGGATTAATATGTTTTAATTATTTTAAAAGTTTCGTTAATATTACTATTAAAAAGTTTAATAATATAAGTACCTGGTTTGAGTAAAGACAAATTAATATTTACTAAGCTTTCCCCTTTTGAAAAATTAGCGTTTTTTTGAAAAAACTGTTTACCTAACATATCCAAAATTGAGATATTTATTTTTTGTTCTTTTTGTAAACTAATGTAGATATTAATTACATCAATAAAAGGATTAGGATAGCAACTAAATATATTTGGAGATGTGAAATCTTGCTTAGCTTTAGTTAAACGCTGAGTGTTACCCTGCAAGCAAGGACTATTGTTTATTTCTAATATTAGTTCCTCCTCACCACTTGCCACAAATTCAACATCACCAGTTATTATAATTTCGTTGCATGCACTTATAGTAATGGGCAAATCCCTATTAAGATGATTATTGGCAGTTCCATTAAACAAAAAACTGCCACCATAAATGTATAATGGCCCATTATTGTTATTATATACCCAATCATCATACACAGCACCTAAAAATATCCCTGAACTAAAGAGTGGATGTGTAAATAAAACACTCATTAAATCGCAATCAATAACATTTACTCCTCCAAAAGCAGAAAAGCTCTCATCCCAATTGGTATTATACGGATTAGTAATATAATTGGCATCGTTTTCAAAATAGCTGATTGCAGGGGGTGTTCCTTCCAAACTGCTCCAATTTCCTTCAAATAGTGTGGGTAAATTGATTAATGAATTATAATCTCCATTAAATA
>JAQVOR010000065.1 GCA_028702535.1 Bacteroidales bacterium | reverse complement strand
AGTTTGCTGCACAAACTGGGATATGGCGTGTTGGGAACCAAAAAACTTCTCAGGAGGATGTCACGAAATAAAACACAATGACAAAACATATCTAGCACATAGATGGGACGATACATATAGAGCTGTGACGACAAAGCACATGGCTCCTGACGACCAACTTTTTGCAAATGATTATTACTATTTTCAAATCGACTGGCAACCTGATAAAATTATCTGGAGAATAGGACCCGAAAAAGACCAATTAATCGAAGTCGGGTATATAGACCAAACAATTTCAATGATACCTGACAATCAAATGCTATTGATTGTAACACAAGAATTTCACAACACAAATTGGTGGCCAGGATCGCCTTATCAACAAGAAAATATACCTTTCCCTGAAAAAGATTATGTAGGTGAAATTTATGAAATAACAGTCGAATAAAAATGGTATTTAGTAGCAACATATTTTTACTTTATTTTTTACCGATATTTCTTGTACTATACTACCTAGCGGATAAAAAATATAAAAACTTTGTTGCATTAGCCGCTAGTTTATTTTTCTATGCGTGGGGAGCTCCCGAATTTATTTTTGTGGTTTTAGCTTCAATAACTGCCGACTTTTATCTTGTTCAGCAGATGTATAAATCTGAGGGCAAGCGACAAAAACTATTTTTAACAGCTTCTATAATCCTTAACATAGGACTATTAGCGTATTTCAAATACGCCAATTTCTTTGTCGATAATCTAAATACTTTCTTAAATCTCACCGATGCAGGACAAATAAATCTAGCACAAATAGCACTCCCAATAGGAATATCATTTTTTACTTTTCAGAAATTTACCTACACAATAGATGTTTATAGAGGCAAACAAAAACCACTAGATAAAATTTGGGATCTTTTCTTGTATATTTTGCTTTTCCCACAATTAATCGCTGGTCCAATTGTTAGATACAACGAAATTGCCGACCAACTTATCGACCGCTCAAAAAATGAAACTGTTGATAATCGTATTACAGGAATGTATCGCTTTATCATTGGTTTGGCAAAAAAAGTTCTAATTGCAAATGTTATGGGAGCTCATGCTGATATGATTTTTAAATTAGATCCAATGTCAATATCTACTGCCACCGCTTGGACAGGAATACTCGCATACACTTTTCAAATATATTTCGACTTTTCGGGATATAGCGATATGGCAATAGGTTTAGGAAAAATGATTGGATTCAAATTCCCCGAAAACTTCAACAACCCATACATTAGCCGTTCTATAAGCGAATTTTGGCGACGCTGGCATATCACTCTCGGAAGATGGATGAAAGATTACCTATACATTCCATTAGGTGGAAATCGTGTAAACTCAAAATTTAGACTGTACTTTAATCTTTGGTTTGTGTTTTTAATCTCAGGACTTTGGCACGGAGCCTCTTGGACATTTATTGTCTGGGGAGCATTTCATGGCATATTCCTAATACTCGATAGGCTGTTTCTACTTAAAATATTAAATAAATCTGGCAAAATAATATCTATCACTCTTACTTTTCTAGTTACTGTGGTTGGCTGGGTAATATTCAGATCCGAAAGCATGGGATTTGCCTTTGATTTTATTGAAAAACTATTCAATTTCACTTCAGGGCAAATAATTACTCCCGATATAGAATTTTGGACAATATTTATTATTGCAGTTGTTTTCAGTTTCTTTACAGCAATCAAACCAGGATTAAAAATTGAACAAAAAGTTTTTTACACAGACTATACTTGGACACGATACATAATCATGGGCGTTTTATGCATGATACTACTTATTTTATCAACCGCATCCATTACATCATCAGGTTTTAATCCATTTATTTATTTTAGATTTTAAATCAATTAAAATCATTTTTATGCAGCATAATATGATTTTATTACTTTTATACTGTAATTTTGTCCAATAAACAAACTCGTAAATGGAAAACAAAAAAAGTACAAAAGTTTTATTAGTTGACGACGATGCTGACATTCAGGAGTTTATGACTTACAATCTCAAAAAAGTCGGTTACGAGGTTATTAATGCATTTAATGGCGAAGATGCGATAGATATTGCTGAAAAAACAATTCCTGACTTAATAATCTTAGATATTATGATGCCTGGGATAGACGGAATCTCAGTTTGTGAGAAATTGCGGAAAAATAAAAATTTAGACAAAGTTTTGATTTGTTTTTTAACCGCAAGAAGCGAAGACTATTCACAAATTGCTGGTTTTGACGCAGGAGCGGACGATTATATTACAAAACCAATAAAACCCACTGTCATTTTAAAAAAAATTGAAGCCATGCTACGAAGAGCGGCTGGAAACAAGCCCCCCCCCCTACCCCAAAATTTTGTTGCTGGCAAATTTAAAATTGATTTTGCATCACGTATTATATGCGTCGATAAACAAGAAATTACTTTAGCAAAAAAGGAATTCGCTTTAATACAGCTTTTGGTTTCTATTCCTGGTAAAGTTTTTACACGCGAAGAAATATATAATGCGGTGTGGGGTAACAATATTATCGTAGGAGACAGAACTATTGATGTACACATTAGAAAATTACGCGAAAAACTCGGAGATAATTATATAACAACACTTAAAGGTGTAGGCTACAAATTCAATGCTGATTAAATAATTGTCTTTTTTGTAATTACCATTAATTTTAATACCCAAAATGAAAAATCAAAACTCAAATAATTTATCTTTTTTTTACTCCGCAATAGTATCATCCATACTCCTTCTTTGTCTAGTATTATGCAATTTTTATCTAAACCTAAACATAAGCTGGTGGCTAGTATTCACTTTACCAACACTAATTATGGCGGTTTCGTTCTTTGTTATGCGTAAATTATTATTTTCTTTTATTTACGAAAGGATAAGGCTGATATACAAGACGATACACACAGGTAAAGCAGACAACAAAACATCATATAATGACAAGTTAAATTACAATACCGACCTAATTAAAGAAGTTGAAACAGACGTAGCAAACTGGGCAGAAGAACAAGAAAAAGAAATAGAAAGAATGCGAGAAATGAATAAATATCGAAAAGAATTTGTAGGTAATGTTTCTCACGAATTAAAAACACCAGTCTTCAATATCCAAGGATATACTTTGACTTTGCTCGAAGGAGGACTAGAAGATGAGAATATCAATAGAAAATATCTAATAAAGATAGAAAAGAACATCGACCGAATGATAAATATTATTAATGATCTGGATGCAATAACAAAATTAGAATCTGGTGAATTAACTTTACGCTTGCAAAACTTTGACCCCATCGCACTTTGCGAAGATATTATCGAAACGCTCGAAGATGTCTCATTAGCAAAAAATATCAAAATTAAAATTATAAAACATTACGATAAATCTTTTATGGTAAATGCCGACAAAGAATTTATACGCCAAGCAATTTCTAACTTACTAGTAAATGCAATAAACTACAATAGAGAGAATGGATTTGTTAAAATAGAGTTTTTCGAAATGGACAATAATATTCTAATTGAAATTACCGATAATGGCATCGGGATTTCCCCCGAAGAGTTGCCAAGAGTTTTTGAGAGATTTTACAGAGTTGATAAAAGCAGATCTTTAAATTCTGGAGGCTCAGGACTAGGACTATCAATAGTAAAACACATTATTGAAGCTCACGAACAGACGATAAATATACGTAGCAGCCCTGGAGTAGAAACAACAATTACGTTTACTGTAAAAAAGGAATAAAAATTGCCAGTAGCAACAATGCAATGATTAAAACTTTTACTTTTGAAAATATAAGCCTATTAAGTTTTATAATTATCATCAAAAATTGGCAAAAAAAAATCATTATAAGTGCTTTTTAAAATAAATATTGCTTATATTTGTATTATTAAAAATAAATTTGTTTATTTTACAATTGTTTAATAAAGGAAAAAATTATGAAAAAACTGATTTTAATTTCATTTGTATTTGTTGTACTAAGTTGCATTATATTTACTTCGTGTAATGAGGATACAACTCCACCAAAACTATATTGGTACAATTCTGCTGGCGATATTGTTAAAACTGGCGATACAACAGTTCTGCTATATACGAAATATGTTGATCCTGGTGTGTATGCAGAAGATAATGTATCTAAAGAAGCTGATATAACTATTGTGAATGATGCCGCTACAGTATTGTCAGTTACTACTGATGGTTATTTACGAAGAACTGGAGATTATGTAATAACATATACCGCTGAAGATGCAGAAGGCAATAAAGCGGAATATTTTCGTAACATCTATATAAGAAATATTACCGAACCATTCATTAAATCCTATGCTACAACAAGAAACACGCTGCATTTAGCAGAAACAACCTACAATTCAAGCGTATCAGCCGATAATCGTATCCCAGGACGATTAAGATTTCCAAAAGTATATGCACATACTTGGGATGGTAGTAAAACATATTTTAGAGTAAATGCTGATTTATTTAATCCTCAAAATTTATCTTCCTCTTTCTCTGAAACAATAAGTTTTATGGGAACAAAATCTGATAAAGAAACTCCTTTCTTTAAAGATTTGACTTATGAACAAGGTGTTGATACTGCATTAAGTTTTGTTATGCTCAAAATTGACGCTCAAGAATATGAGGATACTGCTGGTGTAGTTTCTGTGTATATTCAAGGCGTTACAGATCAAGTAACTGATTATCCTAAATCACGTATTGAGTATCTGTCTAATTCAAAAACAATTACTAGAATTGTTCTCGAACTTAATGTTACAAAAGCAGGAGTTGTTGATAAAGTAACTGAAGTATATATACCTAACGACTAAAAAATAATATACAAAATATAAAAAGGCAGTGATAATCTTACTGCCTTTTTTTTGTGATAATAACTCTTATCATATGATGCCATTTATCTTTAGAAGCAACTAATATTCGCTTATAAACCAAAGAAAAATATTCTTGTACGATAAAAATAAACATTAAATATTCAGCTTTTAGAGATGAAAGACCGTACGTTTCTAAAACACCACCAAACCTCTCCTCACCCAAACTAGCTAAATAAACTATCATTTCAACCAAATGAAGTCATTTGTTTTTTTAACTAACAATAAAAAACCTTATAACACCTACAAAACTTTACCTTTTCTTTTAAAAATCAATAATCCAACAAAAGTAATTATCCCATTAAGAAGCAAAAGCTCATATCCCATAACATAGCCAGTAAATTCTTTTAACATAAAACTAATCAAATAAGCAAGTATAGGGCTTAATATTGCAATAAATGGAACAGCTTTATCCTTTACATTTAACTTTGTAAACAAACCAAAAGCATACAATCCAAGCAAAGGACCATAAGTATATCCAGCTATTGCATAAATTGCGTCAATAATGCTCTTTTCGTTAAAAACATTAAAAAGAATAATCATTATCGCCATTATTACCGAAAATCCAATATGAGTTTTGGTGCGGATACTTTTAATCGCTTTTTCTGTTTTATTCTTTATCCCTACTATATCAACTGTAAACGAAGTAGTTAATGCCGTTAACGCAGAGTCTGCACTTGAGTATGCCGATGCCATTAATCCAATAAGAAAAAGAATTAGAATCACAGGACCAAGAAAGTTAGTTGCAATATAAGGATACAAATTATCGCCATGTATCATATCTATACTAATACCAGCCTGATTTGCAAAAATCATTAATAAAACTCCAAGGGATAAAAACAAAAGATTAGCAGGCAAAAATGCAAATCCATAAGTAATTACATTTCGTTTGGCCTCTTTTATATTTCGACAACTTAGATTTTTCTGCATCATATCTTGGTCTAATCCTGTCATTACAATAGTAATTAATGCACCACTTATAAATTGCTTTACAAAATGTTGCGAAGATCCCCAATCCGAAAACTCAAACATTTTTGACATAGGACTTGCAATTATTGCATTAACGCTATCCAAAAAAGTAAAGTTTAATTCACATGTAACCAAAACTATTGTTGCAATAAGTGCGGTAAACAGGAAAAATGTTTGCAACATATCAGTCCAAATTATAGTTTTTATGCCACCTTTATAGGTGTAAAGCCAAATTAATAAAATTGTTATTATTACAGTAGCCCAAAATGGAACTGCTAATTGCTGAAAAACCGTTATTTGCAATACGTGTGCTACAACATAAAGCCTTGCTGCTGAGCCAATTGTACGAGACAATAAAAAGAAAGAAGCTCCTGTTTTATATGATGCTTTACCAAAACGTTTTTCTAAATAAGTATAAATTGAAGTCAAATTGAGCCTATAATAAAGCGGTAACAATAGATGAGCTATCACCAAATAACCAAGCACAAACCCCATAACCATTTGGATATAAGTCATTTGTGTTGTTTGCACCCAACCTGGAACAGAAATAAAAGTAACTCCAGAAATTGAAGAACCCAACATACCAATCGCCACAACATACCATCTTGATTGCCTATTACCAAGAAAAAACCCTTCATTATTTACATTTCGTGAGGTAAAAAATGAAATTATAAGCAGTACACCAAAGTACGAAAGTACTATTATCAGTATTAAGAGAGGACTCATTCCTTTTTTTTGTAATATTCATAATAAAATTGGGTTTGACCAAGAATAATCTAAAAAAGTTTTCATACATTTATTGTTGAAATGTTCGTGCTTTCGATTATTTTTACACAAAATTCTAAAAATGAGAAAAATTATTACAATTGCGGTTATTATTGCAATATTTAACTTATGCGGTCTAATGCTATTTGCTCAAACAACAAAATCAGCCAGTCCAGGTTTACTTTTTCGCCTTGATAAAATCGACATCGAAGCTTTCTATTACGGTAAATTAAACGATAGCGTCTATTACATTAAATTCGATAAAGTACAAGACAAATATGCTGAGGGGTTTTTCTTCACTTTAGATAATAATGTTTTTGCACAAACACATAAATTTAAAATCCTTGAAAAAAGGAAAACATATATTTTAACATTCGATGAGCAAAGTATAGAAATTAAACCAGATTTTATTTTCACAGATAAAAGAATCATCGGCAAATACGGAGTAAATAAGAAATTCTTGAAGCTTTTTAGAAATTATAAATGGAGTGGTTTTTTTGAATTCAAGAAACTTGTAAACGATGAATTTATAACTTATCCAGCAAGATACAAAGAAGAACTCTTTGATATAGACATTCTCAATGATGTATATTATGGTACTGCTAAAGGTTATTGGGATTCGTATCTTACCGAAAATTCATCATACATAAAAATAATCGAAAATGGAGTTTTGTCAAGTGTGTCAAAAAAGAATTTGGATTTAGGTATGGATATCTATATGCCTGCTAACGACAGTCTAAAATTACGACCACTAATCATGTTTATACATGGTGGAGGATTTTACATTGGGGATAAAAAAACCGAAGCAATGATTGAATGGTGCAAATATTTTGCCTCACGCGGATACGTATGTGCTTCGATTAATTATCGTTTGGGGTTTAAGCTTGTGGGTCCATCAGTCGAAAGAGCTGGCTACCGTGCTTTGCAAGATGCACATGCAGCAATGAGATACCTAGTAAGAAACCATGAAAAATATGGGATTAACACAAATCTGATTTTTGTCGGCGGATCAAGTGCTGGTGGAGTAACAGCTTTAAACCTTGCATTTATGAGGAACAAAGATAGACCTAAAACTACTCATAAATCTTTCTTTTACGCAGATATAGGAGACATCGAATCTTCAACTAACGAAATTAAAGATAATTTTCATATTGCAGCAGTTATTAATATGTGGGGAGCAGTACACGACCTCGAAATTCTTAAAAATTCGCAAACCTCAATAATCTCTTTTCATGGCGATGCCGATAAAGTTGTTCCAATTGATTATGACTATCCTTTTCAAGATATAAAAGGAAACTTTAGCTCAGTAATTCTTAATAAAATGTATGGTTCCCTACTAATTCATATTGCCGCTAAAGAATTGCAACTAAAAGAAGAATTACATATTTTTGAAAATGCCGGACATAGTTTACATGTAGATGTAGATGAGAATTTTAATGAGAATTTTAATTTTATTAGCGAAAATGTTAAAGATTTTCTTTATACAGAACTTATACCTAATGAATGTAAAATCACAAGTGTTCCTCCAACACCGTTTCAAAGAGCAATGCCCTATTATAAAACAACTTGCGACAAGTATCGTGATATATATTGGAGCATAAAAGGAGGTCTTATTATAAGTAAAAAACAAAATATGGTAAAAGTTGTTTGGTTTCGTGATGACATAAAACATAAACTAACAGTTTCTGGTTCATACATGAATGGTGCAAGATTTTATGATAAATACGAATTTTAAAGAATATGAATTATAACGGAAAGTCCAGTAAATTACTTGACGATGCAATATCACAATTTTCAAGTCTGCCAGGGATAGGCAAAAAAACTGCTACACGATTTGCTTTGTTTTTATTACGAAAATCAGAAACCGATGTAGCGAATTTCGTCAATGCTATTCAAAAAATGAAACAAGAAACAAAATTTTGTAAAATATGCAATAACATATCTGATAACGAAATTTGTACAATATGCACCGATAACTCACGCAACAAGTCGATTATTTGTGTTGTAGAAGGCATTCATGATGTTATGGCCATTGAATCAACTTCGCAATACAATGGACTCTATCATGTACTGGGAGGCGTGATTTCGCCAATGGATGGAATAGGACCTAAAGAATTAAGTATTGCACCACTTATACACCGAATAAATTCGGGAAGCATAAAAGAACTAATTCTTGCATTATCAACCACCATGGAAGGAGATACTACAAATTTCTACATAAACCGTAAAATTGCAAATTTTGATATTAATGTTACCCTACTAGCACGAGGAGTTGCAATTGGAGACGAATTACAATTTACAGACGAAATTACTCTTGGACAATCAATACTAAATCGAAAACCATTTAACGCCTAAAAAACCTCTGATACCAAAAGTTTTAACAAGTATTTACTTTAGACATATTGTAAAACACATTATTATTACCTTGCATACTGATAATTTTTATATATTTTTGATTAACTAAAAATTACTGACATGTTAGATAAATTAGATTCTTTATTATCAAAAAATATGGCTGGAGCAAAACGTTCTGCCATTCGTGAAATCCTCAAACTCACACAAAACCCTGAGATTATTTCTTTTGCTGGTGGATTACCAGCCGAAAAGTCATTCCCTGTTGAAGATATTAAGGTTTGCATGAATGAGGTTTTGGATACTGCTGGAACAAAAGCTCTGCAATATGGAACAACCGAAGGCTGCAACGAGCTTCGCGAACAAATAGTAAAACACTACAAATCGCAAGGTGTTGAAATTGGCATTAATAATATAATGATAAGCACTTCTTCACAACAAGGCTTAGATTTAACTAGCAAAATATTTATTAATCCTGAAGACAAAATTATTTGCGGGCTACCCTCCTATCTTGGTGGACTTTCGGCTTTTAGGTCGTATGGAGGAATTCTTGTTGGAATTAAATTTGATAAAGATGGAATGTGTCCAATAGAGTTAGAAAAAACTCTTAAAAAAATGGCTGCCGAAAACGACCTTCCAAAATTTATATATTTAATCCCCGATTTTCAAAACCCAGCCGGAATTACTTATCCCGAAACCAGAAGACTCGAATTATTAAAAATCGCTGAAAAATACAATCTCCTCATAATTGAAGACAGTCCATATCGCGAATTGCGCTTCGACGGGAAAGAGCAAAAAATGATGTATGATTTGGATAAATCCAATAGAGTAGTTGTGTTAGGAACATTCTCAAAAATTCTTGCTCCAGGTTTTAGAATTGGTTGGATAATTGCACACGAAAACATTATCGAAAAATTTGTTACAGCAAAACAATCTACCGACTTATGTGCACCAGCAATTTTACAAATGACCATTGCAAAGTATATGGAAAAAGGAATGCTGCAAAAAAATCTCAAAAACACTATAAATATGTACCGCATTAAAAGAGATTTAATGCTAGATTGTTTTAGAAAATATATGCCACAAGGAATTACTTGGACTGAACCAGAAGGTGGATTATTTTTATTTCTAAACCTTCCCGAAGGAATAGATGCCGAAGACCTTTTTAAAATTGCAATTAAAAATAATGTGGCATTCGTTATCGGTAAAGTATTTCATTGCGATGGTAGCGGAATTAATACTATGCGACTTAATTTTTCTTTCCCAACTCACGAGCAAATCGATATCGGAGTTAAGAGGTTAGCTGAATCTATAAAAACAATGCTTGGATAGGATTATAGTACTAATAGTAAATAATACTGTAGGTTTATTATATTCAAGTCTTTGGCAGAAATAAAAATTAATAAGATTAAATAAAAAGTTATCATGTTTTTTTAAATTTTAAGCATAGAATGATAAATCGCATGAGGATTTACTTATGCTGTCTTAAATAAAGAATTACTTATAATATGAAAACTATAGTTTATTACTACTCAAACAAAGGCAGCAATAGGTTCTTGGCTAAGCGAATAGCAAAGGATATAAGCTGCGAAATCGAAGAGATAAAACCACGACTAAATGCTCATTTGTTAATGATGATGGGCATTAACTTGGGAAATAGAAAACTCAAATCAAATTGTGAGGATTACGAAAGAGTAATTCTTTGCGGTCCAATTTGGATGGGCAAGCTTATAGTTCCCTTAAAGAATTTTATTAGGAATAATATTCTAAAAATCAATAATTTAGTTTTTGTAAGTTGTTGTGGAAGTACATTTGATAAAAAAGATGAAAAATTCGGACATAATTTGGTGTTTAACGAAGTAAAAAAGCTTTCTGGCGAAAAATGCAAACATTGCGAAGCATTCCCAATAGTTCTAGTTTTACCTACAGAACTTAGGGATGATTCCAGTGCATTTATGAAAACCCATTTGAATGATCAAAATTTTAAAGGTGAAATGTTGGATATATATAATGAGTTTATAATAAACCTTAGTTAAAGTTTAGCTTACCTTTTTAATAACCGGAGTTCGATATATGAATATTTAGAATTAATACCTTATTTTTGTCCAATATTTTTCAAATTAAATGATTGAATTCAAAAATATATCCATTCTCTTCGATGAGAAATTTGTGTTTGAAAATTATTCAGCAGAAATTGAAACCAATCAGCATGTATGTTTTGCCGGAGCATCTGGTAGTGGGAAGTCCACAATCCTGAAGGTTATTCAAGCTTATGTTATACCAACAAAAGGAGAGGTTTATGTGAACAAAATGCTCCTAAATTCTGAAAATGTTGATGCAATTAGGTCATTCTTGGCATATATCCCTCAAAATATTAATCTTCCTGTTGATAATTGCTTGGATCTTGTGAAAATGCTTGGTGTTGAAAAGAAAAAAGAGCTGATTCTATCGTATTTTAATAATCTTGGGCTTGAACCAGTTTTTTTTACACGCAAATTCGACCAGATGAGTGGCGGACAAAAACAAAGATTGATAATTGCTGTTTGTTTTTCGCTCGAACGACAAATAATATTATTGGACGAACCAACTGCCTCGCTTGATGCTGAATCTGCCGAACTTGTTATGGCTCTCATTAAATCTATGAAAAATAGAACCATTGTTTCGGCTTCTCATAATCCTATTTGGATTGACAGTGCTGACAAAATTATAAATTTATGAATGGAACAACACAAGATATTAGTTTAATAAATTTAATTATCGGATTTACTGTAATAATTATTCCGATTACAATTTTCTTGTATTATCGAGTTCGCATGGTTAAAGATTTGATAATCAGTTCTTTGCGAATGGTTGTTCAATTATCTCTCGTTGCTATTTATCTCGAATGGATTTTTAAACTTAATAATGCATGGCTAAATTCTGCCTGGGTTATAATTATGGTTTTAATCAGTGCAGGAACAAGTGTAAAGCGAATTAAAGTGAGTGCAAGAACGTTTTTTATTCCGTTTTCGCTCTCGGTTTTATTTGCATTAGTAATTATTGACGGTTTTTTTCTTGGTTTAGTTATTCGCTTAGACTATATTTTTGATGCTCGATATTTCATCCCTATTTCGGGAATGATTTTGGGGAATTCCTTAAATCACAATATTGTAGGATTAAGTTCATATTTCGATAGTTTTAAGCAGCGAAAAGAGCTCTATTATTTCGTTTTAACAAACAGTGGAAGTCAAAAGCTCGCCATCAGACCATTTATTCAGGAAGCTTTGGTAAAGGGGTTAAATCCACTTTTAGCAGGGATGTCAGTCATGGGATTAATATCATTACCAGGTATGATGACTGGTCAAATTCTTGGAGGAGCATCTCCTGCAACTGCAATAAAATATCAGATAATGATTATGATTGCAATTTTTGCTGGTTGTGTTTTGTCTCTCATGCTTAGTTTATGGTATGCAAATCTTAAAATCTTTGATAAGTATGGGAATGTGAAGGAGATGTGATGACTAGCTTAACGTAACATTCCTATTTTTTATCCAAATCCCCAAAAACATTGCAATAGTTGCTACAATAGTTGCTGGCACAAAAGCGATTTTAAGTATTCCACCATCATTATTAATAAAGCCATAAGCAAACATTGCTGAAATTACGATAGCTCCAGATAATATGCTTGAAAATGCGGCATATTTATATTTATACACATCCTTTTTTATTAAAGCAAGAAAAGTTATTGGAGTAAAAATAATATTAAGTGTAATACCTGCGATAAAAAGCTCGACAATATCAGGTAAATAAAGAGCCATTCCTAATGCAGCAGCACCAAAAACGACAACCGCAATTCTTACACGCTTAAATACTTTATCTTTAGGAATCTCTTTATCTTTATATGATGTAAAATCTCTAATTGCAGTCATTGCAACAATATTTAAAAAACTATCCGCAGACGACATTAAAGCAGCAAGTAATCCGACTATTGCAAATCCGAGGAAAATTGCGTTAGTATTATTTTCGAGGAATAAGTGAGTCGCATGATTGGGGTCAATATCTGCACCAAAATCAACACGTAGAGCCATTCCGACAAGCGGAAAAATAATATAAAAAGGCAACATCGCAAACCCGCTAATTACACTATTGCGTTTTGCAATTTTTTCGCTACCAGCGGCTAATGTACGTTGCCAAATATCCATTCGGGTAAGCACCGAGGGGCTCAAAAGTAGAGGCAATCCAATTAAAAAGATTAACCCTTCGTGAGTCCCGTTAAGGAAACTTGACGGAAGTTGTTTTAGATTTTCAAAACCTGAGGTATCGGACCAAACACCAGGGATAAATATTGCAAAAATCATTATTATAATAATAACAAATTGGATTGTATCTGTAATAATAACTCCCGACAAACCAGCGAAAGCCGTATAAGCAATAACGACAAGAAAAGAAATTGCTGCCGCCCAAACATATCCGACATCAAAAGCATAGTGCAATAAAGTAGCCATTCCAACAAATTGTGCAGCAGTAAGAAAAAAGAAAATAACAATATTAATTCCACTAATAAAACCCGAAAAAACCTTAGGAAAAGAAGAAAGCTTATGATTTTTAAGAAATGCTTTATTAAGAAATTCAGCAAAAGAATATATGTTCTGTTCCGCCCCTATTTTCCTAATGCGAGCAGCAAAAAAATAAAGAATAAAAAAGCCTATCACATAAGATATCCCGATTGCAATAGCAGCAAATCCCGATGCGTACCCCATTGCAATCAATCCCATACTAACTCCACCACCAACAAATGTTGCAAGTGTTGTAAAAACTAAAGGTAAAAGCTTTGTTTTTCTGTTGTTTATTAGATATCCATCAAAATCTTTCTTCTTAACATATTTTAAAGTTAAGACAACTAAAAGTACTGTGTAAATAGATATCCAAAATACAAACCAATTCATAATGCTTAAAACCTGAGTTCGACATAATTTTTGACAAATATAAAAAAAACAACGTTTAAAATTACAAGTAACAAATTATTAATTGAAATTTTAAACGCCGACATTTATAATGCAATGTATATTATTTTACATGTTTTAGGGTTTTTTTCTTCCTCCAGTTCTTGCACCTTTAGAATAACCAGACTTTGGTTTTCCAGATCCATAACTCCTCGAATATCCAGATTCCGACCTACCTGTTTTTGGTACTCTTGACCTATCGGAACTCCGTTTTTGTTCTCCACTCTTAACTTCTATTTTAAGTCTTTTCCCCTCATAGCGTTTGTTATTAAAAGCTTTTATTACCTTATCCTCAAGACGTGCATCAACTTCAAAAAAGGTAAAACCTTTTAATATTTCTATTTTTCCAATTTCGGCACCAGCAAGGCTATCATCATTGTTAATAATCTCCATAAGTTTAACTTTAGTAAGATTGTCTTTCTCACCTATAGTAAGGAAAAATTTTGTAAACTTATAACCTTTTTTCTCAAATCTACTATCAGACCTTTCGTTAGCTGATTTTTCAGAAATATTCAAATCAGGTGCATTTTTATAATATTTTAAAAATCTGTTAAATTCAACAGAAACAAATCGTTTCAACAGATCCTCACGGCTAAGCCAGCTCAATTTTTCGTAAATTTCTGGTAAAAACTCTTCAATCTGATTATCATTTGTTTCTATTTGCTCAATTTTGCTAATCATATTCATTAGCTGCTTATGACAAATTTCCTCGCCACCAGGAACATCTTTTTTATTTATAGGTTTTTGAAGTACTTTTTGAATTTCACGAACTTTATGAAGCTCTTTTGAATGAACTATTGAAACCGAGACTCCTTTCTTACCAGCTCTACCTGTTCTACCAGAACGGTGTATATATATTTCACGTTCGTCAGGCAAATTATAATTAATAATATGTGTTAAGTCATTAACATCAATCCCTCTTGCGGCAACATCGGTAGCCACGAGAATTTGCAGATGTCTTGATCTAAATCTACCCATTACATGATCACGTTGTGCTTGTGACAAATCTCCATGTAAAGAATCGGCATTATAACCATCTTGTATAAGTTTATCAGCCACATCTTGAGTTTCTTTCCGTGTACGACAAAATACTATGCCGTAAATATCTGGATTTATATCCGCAATACGTTTGAGTGCAAGATAACGATTTTTTGCATTAACTAAATAGTAAAAATGCTCTACATCATCTGCTCCAGAGTTTTTTGTACCAACAGAAATCTCCAAAGGATTATTCATGTAATTAGATGCAATATTTCTAATTTCTTTTGGCATTGTGGCAGAGAAAAGCGAAGTTTGTTTTTCTTTTGGCGTGGTTTCCAAAATCGCATCCATGTCATCTTTAAAACCCATATTAAGCATTTCATCAGCCTCATCGAGTACTAAAAATTTAATTTGATCGATTTTCAAAATTCTACGTTTTAACAAGTCAAGAACTCTACCTGGAGTACCAACTATAATATGACTGCCTTTTTTTAAGTCTCTAATTTGATTGTCAATACTTGCTCCACCATAAACAGAAGTAACTCTTATTTCAGGTAAATATTTGGCATAACTCATCATGTCATTAGAAATCTGCATACACAACTCTCTCGTTGGAGATAAAATAATGCACTGTGTAAACTTATTATTCGGATTAATTTGTTGTAAAATAGGTAATCCAAATGCAGCTGTTTTTCCTGTACCTGTTTGTGCAAGTCCAACAAGGTCTTGTTTTGTATTAAGTAAATGTGGAATTGTTTTTTCCTGTATTGGTGTCGGAATTTCATATCCGAGTTCTTTGATAGCAGTTAATATACTAGTGCTTAAATCAAAATTTTCAAATGTTAACATATATTTATTCAGTAATTTATTTAGGGGTGCAAAGGTACAATTAGTTTTTCACTTAATCGCTTATAATTACTTAATTATCTAATATTGAGGAGTTTTTTTTCTTTAAACGCTTTGTAAAATCATAAAACCATGCAAATTTTAGCTAATTTATTTGATAAACTTCCTAATATAAATAGCATTTTTTGCCGTTAATTCAATAATATAATTTCCAGGAAGTAAATTACTAATATCAATTTTATTATCAACAGATTTTCCGTGATAAAGGATTCGTCCAGTGGCATCTAAAATTTTAACTGATGCAATTTCTTCTTCACAAACCAAATTGATTGTGTTTTTAGCTGGATTAGGATAAAAAGTAATAATTTCAGTATTGGTGTCATTGATATCAGTAGGATTTAAGACAATAACATCAGAACCATATACAAAAACATCGTCATCGCAGTATGCGTTACCGGCTGTTAAGCTAACAATATAATTCCCCGAAACATTGTATTCGTGATATGGATTTATATCGGTAGAACTAGTCTCATCGCCAAAATCCCAAAAATAAGTATTTGCATTGGTTGATAAATTTGAGAATAAAACTACTGCATTGGGTAAATAAACCACATCGGGACTAAAAGTAAACTCAGCAATTGGAGCCTTGTGAATTGTGATGTAATTCTCAATGTTAAGTGTATAAGTTTCCAAAATACCGCTTACAGACAAACCTACATCATAAGTACCTGCCATAGAGTAAATTACAGCAATGTTTTCATCAATACTGCTTGTAATTGAGGCTCCTGGCAATGTCCATTCATAAGATTGAGCATTGGTTGATTCATTTACAAAATATACACTATCTCCAATACAAAAATCCTGGGAACCAGTTGTAAAATCAGCAACAGGACTTGGCATAAAACTAAATTTTATCGCATCAAAAGCAATATTTTGCCCAACAATGCCGGTTCCGTCACCTAATCTAACTTTAAGTTCACCATTAAACTCAAAACGATAATTGCCTAAATCAACCCATTCATCCGCATAATCGCCTTGATCTATCGTAACAACATGTAAACCATCCGCATCCGTTATATTATATGGAGCATTTTCTGCGTCAGCATAAGTTGCTGGAATATAAGCGGAAATATTATAATAGCCCTCATTTGCAAGTGTTGGAATCCATTCTACCCAAGCAATATCATTTGCACTTGCCTCAGTAATAGTGTACCAAAAATGCCCATTATATCCGCCATTCACATCTCTAAAATATCGTTGATGGCTACCGTCTTGACTGTTATTTACATTAAATCCATGATTGTAATATACATCATCAATAATGCTGTCATTATATACAACTTCGCTTGTGTGAGCGGTAACTGTCCACGCTATTACACCATAAGTTCCATTATAATCAAGGTTTTGATAACCATTGTTATAACCTGGCCAGTCGTAATATGCTTTTTGTCCATCATAACTTGGCCAACTTGGAGTGTTTTTATCTCCATAAGGTTCGCTAAAAATCAAAGTTCGCTGATTATGAATATAACCTTTTGCAAGAATTAGATGCCCAGAATTGGTAAGCATTGCACAAACAGAAAGTGGATAATCAGCATCAATTTCGGCTATTACACTCGCCCAAGTTACAGAATTATTCCACAACTGCGATGATTCCATATAATGAAGCTGCATATAGTTTCGCATCTGTGAGTTTGGAGAACCTAAACCCCACATATATCCATATCCGCCATAAGCAAGAGAGCCACCACCAGATGGCTGTGCAGATTCGGTAAAATAATGCTCATTTAATCGGTATCTCGAAGACACATACGCTCCATATAAACTTGTGTGAGGATATAATTTTGTAATATTTACTGGCCATGGCGGAAGTCTGTTATAATATGATATCGCCATTATCGCACATGCTGGAGCACAAGACCCATAACCATAATGATCATCGGGAGTATCATAAACTTGATGTGTATATGGAATAATGCCAGGAACAACATATTCTGATTTAGCTTTAGTTAGCTCAAAAAAACTAATTTCTAATTCCTCCTCATGTTGATAAATAAGCTCAGTTGTATTGTTTGATATATTAAGTTTATAAATTCCTCTTGCAATATATGTGTTGTAAATAATTTCATTTTCTGTAATAAAAAACGGTTGCATTTCATGTATTGCAGGAGTATCTGTTATCTTTTGATGAGTTCCTGTTTTGTAATTACCAATGTAAATATCCGAAGAAAATAATGCGGAGTCATCAGTTAGTGATTTTGTAAAAACGATATTTTCAGAATCTGGCGACCATTTTGGACCAATACCGTTTCCGACATTATAAGTTATGCCTGTGGCAATTTCAAAAACATACATTTCATTAGATTGATATAATATTTTTTTGCCATCAGGTGAAAACTGTGGATACACACTCATTTTTCCTGATTCTGAAATTACAGTTTTTGAAAAACCTTCTAATGTCAATAAAATAAGCTCATCATTTTCTGACGAAAAAGCACACTGTTCATGATTATTGGAAACCGCTACAAGGTTAGAATAATTACCCAACTTCACTCTCAATATAGAATCATCATTTGACAATAAATATAGCCACTCATCTTTTGTGTAATAAACCCAGTTATCAGTAAATCCAACTTGTCCACACATTTGACTTTCTTCGGCTATACAATGTAAACTTTTATCTTCTAATAAGATATATGCAGGAGTTTGTCCCGATTTTGAGATTAGTTTAAATCCGATTTTTGTTCTATCGGGCGAAACAGAAAAATACCGCCCACAACCTAGAGCTGATATAAGTTTACTTAACTCACCGTTCTCAAGATAATACAGTGCATTACAATAATTATCTGTAAAGACATATCCATTTAATGCTGGTTTTATATTGATGAAATACCCAGACTCTTCAGCAAAATAAGCATCATTAGGTCGTGTTTGAGCGTTCAGAATCAGACAAAAAAGACCAGTAAGAAATAATAAAAATATTTGTTTCATACTTATATGCTTTTTACAATCAATCGTCTTTACTCCTCTTTTTCAGCTTTGAGAACAAGAGAGCCTGATTCATGAACTTGGCGTAAGCGTCGTTATTGCAGGCGGCATGGGCATGAAAGCCCAGGAGCTTTTTCAGCAAAACGGTATTGAAGTAATCGTGGGAGTATGTCCACTACCTCTTACGGACATCGTAACG
>JAQVOR010000182.1 GCA_028702535.1 Bacteroidales bacterium | reverse complement strand
CCCGTGTGGACCAACTGCTCCGTCTGCTCCATCAGCACCTGCGGGACCTGTTAATCCGATTGGACCTTGAGCACCTACTGCACCTGCTGGACCTGTCAAACCTATTGGACCTTGTGGACCAACTGCTCCGTCTGCTCCATCAGCACCTGCGGGACCTGTTAATCCGATTGGACCTTGTGGACCGACTGCACCTGCTGGACCTGTTAATCCTATTGGACCTTGTGGACCAACTGCTCCGTCTGCTCCATCAGCACCTGCGGGACCTGTTAATCCGATTGGACCTTGTGGACCGACTGCACCTGCTGGACCTGTCAAACCTATTGGACCTTGTGGACCAACTGCTCCGTCTGCTCCATCAGCACCTGCGGGACCTGTTAATCCGATTGGACCTTGTGGACCGACTGCACCTGCGGGACCTGTTAATCCGATTGGACCTTGTGGACCGACTGCTCCGTCTGCTCCATCAGCACCAGCTGGACCTGTTAAACCGATTGGACCTTGTGGACCTACTGCACCAACTGCTCCTGTTGGACCAGGATTACCTTGAGCACCAGTTAATCCGACTGGACCTTGTGGACCTGCGGGACCGACTGGACCTTCCATCATATTACAGAAGGAATACCACTGCGACATCGAAGCTCGATAAAAAATCACACATGATGAGTCTGTATCAAATACTAAAAGCCCATCTGCTGGATTTACAATAGCGATACGTTGTAAAGATGTCATTCGAGGAATAAGCAAACCTTTACTAGTAGAATAAACATCTAATACACTCGTTGTATGAGGTGTGTGTATTATATCAGATATACTTACGTTTTCTTGCGAAAAAACAAACATTGACAATAATACAATAAAATTGCTTAAAATTATTCTTTTAATTACTGACATTGACATATTATATGTTTTAAATATTAACAATTGTTTTACCTTAATAATACGAAACATTTTAATAAAGGTTGTCTCAAATATTGTTTTTTTGGTAACTATTTGTAACATGAAACAACAATTATTAATTGATTACCAATCAAATCCTTAAAAACATAAGACTATTAACCTGAATTCGACATGATTTTTAAGTTCAGAACGCATAGAAGTAGCGGAATAAATCAAGTTTCTATTATGAAGGAGATTAATGTTTATAAGCGTTAATTGACAACTTTGTCTAAAATACTGAAGATTAAAAACTAATGAGTTTTACGGCTTCGTAAGGCTCAAACATAAGATTTTGAAAAGGGACTTCAAGAGTTTTAATAGAAGTTATGTGTGCAACTATTATATGCTTCTTATTTATTTAAAAGACACAAATTTTTATATCTTTTGTACAGTTGTTATTAGTTTACAACAAATACTTTTTCAACAAAGGTTTCTTTTGAACTAATTATCTCAAAATTATATAAACCTGAAGAATAACGACTTACGTCAATTGTTATAGATTTTTGAAAAACTTCGGTAAAAACTAATTCGCCTAACATATTATAAACATTTAATCTAATTTCATTATTGCAGTTATCCACAGCAGTGATTAGCACCTTGTTACTAGCTGGATTAGGGAATAAAGAAAACATATTAGAATCATTTCTCACAATACTATTCGGGTGTAATACTTGGTCATAGACCGTTTGAGCTTGTTCAATTCCTTGTTCAAATTCATAGATGTTATCATCTGCAATAATAGCAAATCCGACAACTACGGTATCTCCTGCCAAGATATCCAAAGGACCAGTACTTGTACTTTGCACAACATCTGTATCAATTGCTAGTTGGTCGCTTGAATTACTAATCATATAAAACTTCTCAATATCAGCAAACCCATCAGTTATATCCACAATATTGTCTCCGTCTTCAGTTTGTGATAGAGAATAATTTATCGTTTGCCCATTTGTAAGTAGTTTTACTCCTGCATACATACTTTCGACACCATTATTTTTACAATACAAGAATTTCGTATTTTGGTTGAGGACCGATGAATTATTTGCAGGATTAATAAGATCCCAATCAGTAAAAAGTCCGAAATAGAAACCATTTATATTTTCTAAACCTGTGTTTACTAAGGAAAACTCAATAATAATAAAATTACTTTTCTCCGAATCATTCCAGGTATAAGTATTTTGCATAATCTCTATACCTTTAGGAGTAACATTCTTAGTATCATTAATTTTTAAACTGATTTGATTATCTGAATTAAGAGGATACTGAATATGTTCGGGGTAATCTACGTTTAAAAAATCGGTACTTTGACGCACAGAGCTAATAACATCTGTTGCCGATGTTCCACTTATTATTCCAAAATCATACATTAGTTGAAAATAATCTTTAAAAACAATCCCCTCTCCGATTGTACTATTAACATCAGAATATCCAATTCTTCCATTTGCAGCAACAGACATCAGTAATTTTGGTGTAGTAATATTTTTATAAGAAGGATTAACATTTATCTCAATAATTTGCTTAGATATGTATCCATCAGCTTGATAATTAAAACTCAATTTCAACAAATGATCCTTTGGAGTGTTTTCATCAAGGTAAATTTCAACTTGTCCCTCTGATAAATACGATTCGAGTGTTGCAAGATTACCAGAAAAAATTGAACTATTATTTATAGTAGCAAATTGAGAATCTGTATTAATATTAATGGTAAGATTTTCTGCATCAGATAGAAAATTCACAAATTCAAGATCTAAACTCACAGTATTTTCAAGTTCGACAAATGAATAATTTTGCAAAACAATTGAGGGAGTTGGTTCAATAGTAAGAGCATTGTACAAATTCACACGTCCTGTCCCCAACATTCCTGTAAATGGCACATTATAAGTGATTGTATCTATTAAATCGGCACTAATTTTCAATAGTTCTGCAATTTGATTTGCATTATAATCTGGAAATGCAGCTCTCAATATTCCAGCA
Source organism: Bacteroidales bacterium (assembly GCA_028702535.1). GTDB lineage: Bacteria > Bacteroidota > Bacteroidia > Bacteroidales > ML635J-15 > Bact-19. The sequence goes on along the minus strand of JAQVOR010000182.1, from coordinate 1,902 downwards.
CACCCTGCCACAATAGGAGCTGCAAAGGATGTTCCTCCATACATATATGCATATCCAGACCCGTTTGTTGTTGATTTAAACATTGTTGCTGGTGCTGATACATCAACATGATATGAATAACTTGAGCCCGAAGCCGAAGGCGAGTTTTCGGGACAATATCTTTCATCATCGGGGTTGGTACCCGCCACTGAAAGCACATTACGATATGATGCAGGATAATAATTTGTTTTTGAATTTGTATTTCCAGCCGCCGAGACAACAAGCATATCATGATTTATAACCGCATAATCAACCACATCTTGAGCCATTCGCTGATAATATGTTCCGCCCCAACTACAATTTATGACATCAACATTATGGTCGGCAGCATAAACAATCGATTGGTATGCGTTTTCAAGCATACCCTCAGAATTCATAATCTTTAGAGGCAATATTTTACATTTAAATCCAGCACCCGAAACTCCAATACCGTTATCTGTAACAGCACCAGCAATACCCGAAACCCAAACTCCATGGCTACTAACATCAGCTTGAGCATTATTATTATTCTCAGCAAAATTCCAGCCTCTAAAGTTATCTACAAATCCGTCCAAATCATCATCTATCCCGTTAGGCAGATCATTATAATTAGTTTTAATATTGCCAATAAGATCAACATGTCCAAGGTCAATTCCTGTATCCGAAATTCCGATTACTATATTAGTGTCTCCTTGATGAATATTCCAAGCTTCGTAAGCTTTTATATTCGTTAACCAATATTGGTCAGTTTGATTGAGAGGATCATCTGGGACATATAATAATTCAACATTATAAAGCGGCTCTACATACTCTACCAATTTATTATTTGCAAATAATTTTATCGCATATTCAACATCAACTCCTACATTAATTTGGTATATGTTAGAAATATCTGACATTTTTTGTCCGTAAGCATTAAATTTAATTTGCGGTGGCTGAGAATGGGGAAACATTTGCTTAATATCATCGACTTTGACCATTTCGACGAGTCTTTTAAACTCTGTGTCAGACATAAAGTTATTTTTAAACTCGGATTTCATTTTAACAATAATAACATTGTCTTTATACCCACGACAATTGGATGTTTGAGCATTTAATATGTATGCAAAAGCTATAAAAAAAATAAAAAAAACCGAGATGCGTTTCATAGTCTTAATTTTTTGCAATATACAAAAAAAAATGGTTAGCAAATGCCAACCATTTTTATTTAATAAGGATAAATTTTAATTTGTATTGTCTTCGACATTCCCAATAACTTTAAGCACAACACTTGATTGTTTTGGGTCGTTAGTAATTACAGTAATAGTTTTATTTTGACGACCTCTTTTACCATTAGAATTAAAAGTTACGGTAAGATGACTTGTTTCGCCTGCTTTGATAACCATTTTTTCTGGATTTGTAGCAGTACAACCACAAGATGCTTTGATTTTACGAATAACTAAATCGCTTTTACCAGTATTTTTAAAAGTAAAATTATGAGTAGATTTTTCTCCTTGTTTTAAAGTACCAAACTCAAACTGCGTATTTTCAAATTCAATTTTCGGAGCCTGAGCCAATTCGTCTTCAGATAAATGGGTAAAATCTTCTTCAATGGTAGCACTAATAGATATACGATTTTTATTATTAGCAACACCATTAATAATAACATTTACTCTATCCATAACAAATCCCCAGTCTTTCTTTTTACTTGCGTCATATACCACAGTTATATAACCAGTTCCGCCGTGTTTTTCGTTAGGTTTCATACCGTCAAGGACAGCAGGAGTAACAGAAATCTTAATATGTGCTGGGCCGGTACCAAAATCATCGATAGCGATTCGGATACCTTTCGCTTTCAGCTGGGCAAAGACTCGATTCAAGTCATCGTAATTGTTGGTAAACACG
>JAQVOR010000064.1 GCA_028702535.1 Bacteroidales bacterium | reverse complement strand
GTAAAAAAAGTTGTAGAACTCAACAAAGATTTTGTACCTCCTCATGGTACAGGTGCAAGTTTGTACATCAGACCATTATTATTTGGTTCTGGGGCTAAAGTAGGAGTTTCACCAGCTGATGAATATACTTTTATCATATTTGTTACTCCTGTTGGACCATACTTTAAAGAAGGTTTCAATCCTGTAAAAATAGCTGTTGTTAGAGATTCTGACCGTGCAGCACCACTAGGAACAGGAACTCTAAAAGTAGGTGGTAATTATGCTGCAAGTTTATATGGTGGTGACAGAGCTCACTCTGCAGGATACGGTGCTCCAATGTATCTCGATGCAAAAGAGAAAAAATATATTGATGAGATAGGTGCTGCAAACTTCTTTGCCATCAAAGACAATACATATATTACACCTAAGTCGCCATCAATTTTACCATCAATCACAAACAAAAGCCTTATAGAACTCGCAGAAACTCTTGGTTACAAAACCGAAAGACGCCCAGTTGCATTTGACGAGTTAAGCTCATTTGAGGAAGTTGGTGCTTGTGGTACGGCAGCGGTTATTTCACCAATCGGCGAAATTAAAGACCTTGATACAGGTAAAACCTACTCTTACTGTAAAGACGGCAAAGCTGGACCAGTTTCAACTAAACTATACGAAACTTTAGTCGGAATACAATACGGCGATATCGAAGACACATTTAACTGGGTTACTATATTAGATATATAGAAAAGAAATATCTAACAAAACATAAAAGTCGGGCTTATTAAATTGATATATTTAGATAAGCTCGATTTTTTTATGGAATTATCTATTAAGGTGTCCAATGTTTACTAGTCTTCTGAAAAGGACAAGAGCCACATTTTTTAGGATTTTTAATAATTGATGATAGCCAGTATTTATAACCAACACTAAATGTAAATGTATTTGGTTGATGACCATAAATTACAGACAGGGTAATATCATTTTTATCATTTAAAAACAAAGCATATTCAAGCTCCACCATAAAACCAAGCTTATATTCCCAATCGCCATTCGCACTCCACGAATGGTCAGTAATATATCCAGGAATAGTACCCCATACATCGCGTCCATACAGATTGCCACCAGCACAAATACTAAATGAGTTTCGCCATATTTGAAGTATCCTCTGTTTCACTCCAAGATGAAGAAATATTGCAGGTTTTGATGCTGCATCAGAGAAAAATCCAAATATTCCACGCCAAGCAAATGTGTCGCTACGTAAAAAATTTTCAAATGAGAATATTAAACCTGGCTCAGTAATAAAAATACCATTTGCATCTATTCTATTTTCAAATAAATGGCTATTGGTCTCGGTAAAAGGGTGCATGCCAAGTACAGACAACTTTAATTGTAAAGTAGATTGCGACATCAATAAAGTTGATATCAAAACAAATATACTGGCAAATAATATTTTCATAATTATATTTCTCATAATATGACTTTATTAATAATCATATTTATTAATAAACCATAAAACATCTAAATTTATTTCAAAAATAAGAATTATTTACTGTTTTTAATGAAATCTCACACAAATATTTGTCAAAAATACGTTTCTTACGCAACAAATAAATATATATATTAATTTATTTTGAAGAATTACGCATAATTCGAGTAATATCTTCAGAGTTCATGTAATATTTGTGAATTCGGCGGAGATATTTATCATCTGCAAAGCTTGAATTTGTAATAAATTTATAAAAAATTAGTTTTTCTGAACCCATATTATTAATAATAGTAATTGAATCGGTCTGATATTCAAGTTTGGTTTTATATTTTTTACTCAAAGAATATTTGACACCTGTTGCTGTAATTTGAAAAAAGTTTTTTGTTTTATAATCTATAATATGAGCAAGTTCATGACCGATTAATCCAATTTTAGCAGAATCGGGTAAAACCGAGAAACACAAAGGATTTTTATGATTACAATCTTGCACTTTAATAACATAAGTTCTTTTTTTAGGTTTTTTGAAAATTGTTCGCAATAATGGTTGAGCTTGCCCCTGACATGGGATATTGGTTTTTTTTAAGATTACTTTTGTAGAATCTATATTTTTGAAATTGCTAATTGCGATATAACATAAATCTTTCTCTTGCTTAGTCCACTCTGAGTTTCCAGTGAAAACATAAAATTGAGTTTCTGGTATCTTATGACTAATGCACGAAACAAACAAAAGCAACAATAATAAATTCAATATTTTTTTACAAAATTTTATCATATCTGAACTAAAATTAGCAAACTACTTAGTATTTAATTGATTTTATGCTATACTTTCTTTCTGTAAAGTTCTCTACGACTCCATGCAACAAATCGACAAACCTACTTTTTCTTAATTCGCAACTTTTGTCCTATTCTTAAAGACGAGGGATTTGATATTCCGTTATTTTTCATAATATCATCTGAACTAATTCCAGGATATTTTAATGAGATAGCATATGGGTTATCTCCTGACTTAACTGTGTAATATTCCCAATCGGGATCAAGTTTTTCTTCTTTACCTACTGTTATCGTATTATCAACACCTGCAAGTCTTTGTTTTTCGTCAAATGATAAAGTATTTACATTACTATAAGTGTTATAAAGTGGCTCTTTTACATAAACTTTCAACTTCTGACCGACATTCAAATTGTATGAGTTCATTCCATTCCAAGCCATTATTTCCATAGATTTTACTCCATACCAGGAGGCAATAAGACTAACCGCATCACCCGATTTAACAGTATATTGTATTTCAACTGTACCTTCGGGCTGCTCTGCCGGGATGCTAGGCTCAATATATTCCTTATAAATATCTGCATTTCGGTATCTGTATTTTGCCATCAAACTATCGTTCCACTGTCGAGTATAAAACTCATTGGGCAATCGATTTGAAAACAGATATCTTGAAACATAATATGGAGCATCGTGAAATCTCTCAATAACCAATCCGGCATGGCTAGCCGAATGAATTACGTAAAATGAATCTTCGGTTTTTTCAATAACCATCATAACATGTCCGATAGTATTATTGTAAGCAGCACGTGTTTTAATATAAACAAGATCTCCTGGTTGCAAACTGTCAATAGGAATAATTTCTCCCATTAAGCTAGTTGCACTCGGAACACGTGGCAAAGGCAAATTAAAATGCCTGTGAATATGAAAAACAAAACCACTACAATCAAATCCTGCAGGAGTAATTCCACCATATTTATATTTTAATCCCACAAATGTTTTTCCATAATCGATAATCGAATCAATTAATCGGGTACGAATTTCAGACACAGAATCTAATAAAGCATATTTAATATTGCGTAAAGAATCACTTTGATTTTTACGGATAACTGAGTCGTTATATGCTTGCAAAGTAATCGAATCCATTACCAGCGGAATGCCTAATGTATCAGTAATCGCAATCTCAATTTGAGACACAGAAACTGTATCTTTTTGCGAGAACACAAAGTTTGCAAAAAACACTAAGCTCAGAAATGATAATATTTGAAATGTTTTTCTCAAATCATTAATTTTATTGTTCCATACTGCAAAGATAAAAACATTTCTAAATATTTATTTTTTTATTAAATCGTTTATATCAAATCTTGTCGCAAACAAATATCTTAATTTCCAATAATCATACTCGCTAAAGGAGTTTACTATAACTCCTTTACTTGTTGTTGCATGTATCATTTTAAAATCATCGTCAAAAGCACTAATCACAAGAGCCATATGCCCAATTTCAGAAGAATTAATATTACTACCCTTAAAATAAACTATATCTCCCCTACGTATTTTTTTTCTATCAATTTTAGTACTCATTGCAGCCATATCAGCAGGCATCCTTGGTAGACTTACACCAAATTTTTTATAAACATGTTGCACAAATCCGCTACAATCAAATCCTGCAGGTGTTGTTCCTCCCCATTTATAAGCAGTCCCAAGCAAAGAGTGGGCATAATCTATTACCGCATTAATTAATTCTTGTTCATCTACAAAAGTAAGATCTGCGACAAGCTGGTCTGATTCAATATTTATAACATCTTCAGTCTTATCATCAAGCGAATAAATTACCTCAGTACTGATATAAGCTCTTTTGGTACAAGCAGTAAATAAAACTATAATAAGCAGAGCTATTGCAAGTTTTTTCATCAAGATAAAATTTTATCCAAAATTAAACAATTACATCAGTTCATTTTCATAATAATTTATGAACTTTTAACAACAAGCTGTTAAAAATTTGAAATCAGAAAAATTCTCTTAATTTTGTACCTAATAAGATTTTACAAATAATGAAGTTATTAGAGTTTATAGGTTTCAGAATATTAGTTGCAATATTTTCGATTATTCCTTTTTGGAGTCTATACATATATTCTGATTTTTTATATTTTTTATTTTATTATGTGTTTGGTTACCGCAAAAATGTTGTAATCGCAAATTTAAAAATGAGTTTCCCCGACCAAACAGAGGATGAAATTAATAATATCTGCAAAAAATTCTATAAACATTTGTCAGACATTACCTTGGAGTCGGTAAAAAGCATGAGTATTCGAGAAAAAGCACTAAAAAAGCGTTATGTCATTAAAGGTCAAGAACTTGCGAACAAGTATTTTGCCGAAAACAAATCAATTTTATGTTTAACAAGTCATTATGGGAACTGGGAATATGGTATTTTAGGAACAAACAACTCAATACATCATCAAGCCATAGCATTATATCTACCTTTAACGAACAAATACAGTGAACGCTACGGACTAAAAAGGCGAAAACGTTTTGGCATGAAAATGGTGGCAGTACAGGAAACAAAGAGCATTTTTAATCCTCCTCCAGTCTTACCCGTTGCGATAATAATGGCTGCTGATCAAAGTCCGTCAAATCTTGAAAGGGCAATATGGATAAACTTTTTGGGTATCGAAACGGCTTGTTTACATGGACCAGAAGCTTATGCTAAAAAAACGGGAATGCCTGTAATGTATTTAAAAATATCAAAATTAAAACGGGGATATTACAGCCTTGAGATTGAAGAATTATTAAATAATCCAAAAAAATGCGAACCAAATCAGATTACAAACGTATATTTCAAACGATTAGAGCAAGATATAAACGAACAACCAGAGTATTGGTTGTGGTCACATAGAAGATGGAAACACAAAATAAATAAATAAATAAAATGACAAAAATAAAGACCTTTATTTTTAACGATTTTAGCACAAATTGTTACATATTATATGATGCCTCATACGAGGCAGTTATAATCGATGGAGCAGCAAATTCGCATTCTGAGTTTAAACAAATTAATGATTTTCTTAATGAAAATCATCTAATACCAAAATACATTATAAATACTCATGGACATATTGACCATGTATGTGGGAACTATTATCTTGAATCTCACTTTCGAATTCCAATTTTAATGCATAATGAAGATGATTTTTTTATTGAAAACGCTTTACAACTTGCCAAACAATTTGGATATGCTTTAGAACAACCACCCAAAGCCGACAAATATGTCAAAGACCACGAAATTATAAGATTTGGAGATACTGAATTAGAAGTAATATGCATTCCAGGGCATACACCTGGCAGTATAGCCTTGTATAATGCCGAAGATAATTTTGTTATTACTGGCGATGCTCTATTTCTCGAAAGTATTGGGCGTACAGATTTACCTTTAGGAAACTATGAGCATTTAATGAACAGTATCACTAAAAGACTATTTACTTTACCCGACAAAACCGTTGTATTCCCAGGTCATGGCCCAGATACAACTATAGGTGATGAAAAGAAATATAACCCGTTTTTTAGTTAAGACCTATTTTAAAGTCAGTATTTGAATTAGAATGTTCCGAAAGTAAGGCTCACAAATAAACAACCCAGTTACCAAACATTTTTATTCAATATCTATCAGATTTTTCAAAAAAAAATATTTTTGGCGAAGTTTTTAATTTTAGTAATATTTTTTAAACTAAATTATTATTATGATGATGAAACGAAAATTGATTTTACTTGGAATTGCAATCACTACAACAATTGTTTTTTCTGCATGTGGAGAGAAAGACGAAATGAGTACTGAAGAATCTATTGTGGATGTTGTTATTGATAACGATAAGAATAGATCAGAATTAAACATGTATGATAACGATTTTACGGTTGATGCGAGATTAGTCCCAGATGGATTAGATGGTATGGTTGACATTAAAATTACTTCGAATGCTGATCCAGTTGGATTTACTTTACAAGCAAATTTAGATGATGGTAGTTATGTTGAAGGGAAAATTAAATACTTATATAAAAGGTTTTATAAAAGTTTTCAAGTAGCTCTTTTTACTGATGCCGATAGAGAAGCAATAAAAGTAAATGGTAGCGGAGATATAATTACAATAAACATTGCAGATGGATTAGTAGTTAAAACTATTCCTTTTAATGCAATCACTTGTGTTTCGCATACCTATTGGTCCCAAATGGATGCAAACAATATTTCATCAACATGCTTTATTTACGATTACAATTTCGACGGATCACAAAACCCAAGTATTAAAGTCTGGACAAGTTATGATGATACTAAAGTGGACTATAACTTAGAATGGAACGACCCAACACAATACAATGGCTTACCTGCTTTTAACAACTACAGTATTGGAATAGATTTCATTATAAATTCAGCAACAGGCAATGGTAAAGTTGGTGCAACCGCAAACTGTACTGTTTATATTGAATACAATAATAAGGTTTATGTTTCTACATTCAAAGAATCAACATCTAATATCTTACCAGTACAGTAAAAAAACTTTCCCCACTACTACACGATAAAATCGTGCGGTAGTGGGGTTTCTATATAGTTGTAATAATAATACCAAGTACTTTTTTTGAAAAACCTCATTAAATATGTCAAGTTTTTTACTCCAAACCCACAGGGCAAACTTTTTATTTTAAAAATTATTTCTATATTTGCATTATAACCTTGTTACTACTATTTCTTATAAAGAGGATTTTTACAACTTAAAATATTATTTTAATAGATGGAGATATATAACACATTCTACAAAAACTTAGATTTTAATCTTATGACAAAAATCAAAATTATTACAGTCTCGTTTGTTATTTCACTGTTTCTATATAGTTGCAATAATAACAATAGTATTAGTGGTACATGGAAAATTATTGGGATTGAGCAAATAGATAGCACAATCAATGATAATAATTTTAATTTGGGAGTGATAAGTGTTGCGTTTTCAGAAGATGTGATTTATGAACTAAATGAGAATGGCAATTTTACTTTAACAACAAATCAAGAAGTATATAACAAAGGAACATATACCATCTCAAAAGAAAATAAAACAATAGAATTTATAACGACTGACGGCATTAAGGAAAGTTTGAAATATTCGTTAACAAATGATAAACTTATTCTTGAGGAAATTACAGGAAATGGCAAAATTACATTGCAAAAATAATCCACAATCCTGTGATTCTGTGATTCTGTGATTCATCCAACGAAACCGAATACCGAATACCGACTACCGTTTTTTTTTGTGATTCTGTGATTCAGTGATCCCAACCGCAAACCGCAAACTGAGAACCGCAAACCGAGAACTGCAAACCGAAAACTGTGAACCGCAAACCGAGAACCGAGAACAGTTTTACGGACTTATCGTTAAATCCTCATATTCAACTTCAAATTGTCCGCCAGTGATTGATAATGTTTGGTTCTCATGATCAATATAATTAAAAAAGAATGTTCCTCTGATAATCCTTTCCGAGGCATTATTCTCAATAATTGTAATTGAGCCATTAACAGCCTGGAACTCATAAAAGCCATACTGAAATTTTGCCCATACAGGTCCAGTGGTAGTTATATAATGTACACCTGCATTTATTGTGGGAGACATCCAAATAGTAACACTTTCCCATGCCTCACTTCTATCAACCTCACCAGTAATTATCAGAGCTGTATCATTTCGGAAAGCAGAAATTTCGGTAGCAGTACGTTGTTGGGTTTGATCATTAAAAATAAAAATATTGGTAAAGGTGGATGTGTCGGAAATATTATAATATTTATACGGAACATTAGAAAAAGTACCGTCCGAAATAGTTTTAAATGTACCGTCTGACAGACGATATGCTTTAAAGTTAAAATTGCCACTCATAGTTTTTGTTTCTTCGTTAATAGATGATATTCTAATAAAACCTGAGCCATTGTCACTGTTTTCAGTTGAATAACGTGTCGCATTTGCACTCATATTTGGGATAAACTCAGCATAATGCCCATTAGTTTGACTAATATTATATTCGCCAACTGTAGCAGAATTAACATTTATAATAACAGTTTGTCCATTTGCAGATGACCCATAAACCTTGATACTATAATCTGTTAAAATAGCATGTGGGTCAGAAGTTCGCCAGTTAGAGCTATTAACCAAGCCATACATTACAGGTGTTTGAGCTGGGCCTGTACTACTTCCTCCACAAGCACCCATAAATACCATCCCGATAAACATTGAAATTATGATAAGGAATCTATTTTTCATTTGTATATTTTTTTACAAAACTAATCTAAATACATCAATCGCAAAATTCATTTAAAAGTTAAAAAAACAAAAGTAATAAATCTATCTGTTAAACGTAGTTATTGCCAAAAGGTTGATTGTTTTTATAATTATCTGCAAGATAACTTCTGCAATTACAGTTTCTGCTTAGGGATTGTTAAACATAAATCAATTATTGTAAAGCCAAAAAATGATGCGAATATTGATTTTCAACTAAAAAAAACTATTTTTGCATAATAAATAATTTAAGACAAAATGGGATTACAATGTGGAATAATTGGTATCGCAAACTGTGGCAAAACGACACTTTTTAATTGTATGTCAAATACCAAAGCAGAAACAACAAGTTTTGCTTTTGCAAGCAATAAGTCAAATATTGGTGTGATTAATGTCCCCGATGCTAGGCTATCACAACTCGAAAAATTGCAAACTACTGAAAAATTAGTTGCCGCAACGGTTGATATTGTTGACATTCCAGGGCTTGCAAAAGGTTCGAGTCATGGTGAAGGTATCGGTAATCAGTTTCTTGCAGACATTAGAAATACAGATGCTCTAATACATGTTGTAAGATGCTATGATGATGATAATCTTCCACATATCGAAGGATCCATTAATCCTGTGAGAGATATCGAAACTATTGATCTCGAATTACAAGTAAAAGATTTGGAATCGGTAGAAAAAAAGATTGTTCGCATGGAAAAGCTTATTAAAACTGGCGACAAAGATGCAAAATTAGCTATCGAAGTGTTAAAAGTCTATCGTGAACACTTAGAAAACATGCAAAATGCAAGAACTGCTCCTGTAAAAGAAGATGATAAAAAATATGTTGCAGACCTTTCGCTTCTTACAATGAAACCAGTTATGTTCGTTTGTAATATTGATGAAAACTCAATAAACGCAGGTAATAAATATGTCGAGGCAGTAAAAAAATCTATACAAGAAGAAAACGTAAAAATACTGACAATTGCAGCTGCTCTCGAATCTGAAATTGCCGAACTTGAAACTAACGCAGAAAAATTAGAGTTTTTACAAGACTATGGTTTAACAGAGCCAAGTGTGAATATTCTAATACGTGAGGCTTATGACATGCTTAATCTACATTCATTTTTTACTGTCGGTCCCAAGGAAATAAAAGCATGGACGATAAAAAAAGGGATGACTGCTCCCGAGGCTTCTGGAACAATTCACAGTGATCTCCAGCGTGGATTTATTAGAGCCGAAGTTATGAAATACAACGACTTTATCGAACTAGGTTCAGAAAATGCAGTCAAAAATGCGGGTAAATTTCATGTCGAAGGGAAAAATTATATTGTTGATGACGGTGATATTTTACATATCAGATTTAATGTTTAAGGAATAAAAATATGGCTGTACAGGTATCAATACCAAAAGGAACAAGAGACTTTACAACATCAGAAATGTCAAAACGAAATTATATTTTTGATAATATAAAAACAGTTTTTAAAAAATATGGCTATCAGGCAATCGAAACTCCTGCTATGGAAAATCTTTCGACACTGCTTGGTAAATATGGAGACGAAGGAGATAGATTAATTTTTAAAATCCTTAATTCAGGAAATTATCTAAATAAAATTGACGAAGATAACCTTAATCCCGAGCATATCGCCGAAATAACCAACCTAATTTCAGAAAAAGGATTAAGATATGATCTTACTGTACCTTTTGCAAGATTTATTGTTCAAAACCGTAGTGAAATCACTTTCCCTTTTAAACGCTACCAAATCCAACCAGTTTGGAGAGCCGATAAACCTCAAAAAGGCAGATATCGTGAATTTTTTCAGTGCGATGTTGATGTAATTGGCTCTAATTCACTGTTTAACGAATTTGAATTAATACAAATTATTGACGAAATATTTGAAATTCTTAATCTAAAAGTTACAGTAAAAATCAACAATCGAAAAATATTAGCAGGAATTGCCGAAACAATTGGTGAATCTGATAAGTTTATTCCAATTACCGTTGCTATCGACAAATTTGAAAAAATCGGACTTAAAAAAGTAAATGAGGAACTTCAAAAAAACGGCCTTTCTCAAGATGCTATTAATAAACTTCAGCCAGTTTTAAATGTAAAAAGAAATACCACAGAAAGCATTGAGTTTCTTTCGGAAATGCTCAAAACATCCGAAACAGGTCTTGCTGGATTAGAAGAAATAAAAACAATTTTTGATTACTTGGAATATTTTAAACCAAAATCAAATGTTGAGTTGGATTTAAGTCTTGCCAGAGGTCTAAACTATTATACAGGAGCAATTTTTGAAGTGATTTCAGATGAAGTTGAATTAGGAAGCATCTGTGGTGGTGGACGTTACGATGATCTAACTTCAATATTTGGGATGAAAGATATTTCGGGAGTTGGCATCTCATTTGGTGCAGACAGAATATATGATGTTCTTAACCAGCTAAACAAATTTCCTAACGAAACCGAAAAAAGCTCTGATGTGTTTTTTATTAATTTTGGAAAAGCTGAAGAACTTAAATGTATCGAAATCGCCAATGAACTTAGAAAATCTGGTTATAGTTGCGAAATCTATCCTCAAAAAGCAAAAATTGACAGACAATTCAAATACGCTAACAATAAAAATATTCCGTTTGTTATTGTAATTGGTGCTCAAGAATTAGAAAACAATACTCTAACTATCAAAGATATGAGTAGTGGAGATCAGATAAGTATTAAAAATTCTGAGCTGATAGATTATTTAGAAAAGGTGCAATTGTAAAGTTTGTAATAATGTAGGTTTTGTCAATAGTGCTGCCTTGTTTCGCTCCATATAACACCTTGTTATTCGCCAAGTAAACTTATAACTTCTTGCCTCAATTTGCTCAAGTCCTTAGATACTATAGCTCACTCGGATTTATTTGCAATCCGAGTGCTGCTATAATCCGAGTGTTGCGGCTACTGTAATCCTAATGTTTTTCAACTTTCCATCATTCGCTTTTGAAGAATAATCAATTTTGTGGTTTTGAGGTCTTTACTGACGTTTTTATTTAGCTCACAAATACAGTGTTTTTGGCTCAATTGCGTGCTATTTTGAGCTGAATGTTTGTTTTAAATGAGCCATAAACGCTTATAACTACAATAAAACTGTTATTACATAGCCAAACTCAATTGTATATATGCGGTTTATATCCATTTTTTATAAAGGTATATTTATTTATTTTTTATTTCATTCATTGCTTTCAATAAACCAACTTTCCAATCTCTTATGTAATTATCCTTTTCGTAATTACTGTTTTTACTCGTCAAATCCATAAAATAATTTACTAACCCATCCCATTCATCAAGTTGACCTTTGTCGTGCAAATTCCAACCAATTTCTTCTATTGTCCAATTTGACTTCGCTGAATTACGAACCATAGAAGTCGTTATCCAATTACTCTCATTGTCCTGTCCTCCTCTTACAATTGGAATTAAATAGTCAATTGTTGGACATAAATCCCAATAAATCATGTGAGTTTCTGAAATTTTCCAATTTCTGTGATATTTAAAAATATCTGGAAACTCAATTGTCAGAATCTTAATCAATCCAGGAAAAAGTAATTTGTTACCTGAATATCTGTCAATGAATCCATCATTTAGAACGACGAAATTGATTAAAGTAAGAAGGTTCGGTGTTTTCCCCTTCGCATATGATAAGAATGGAAGGTTTCTCTTCAAATAGAGGAGCTCGTCTTTCAAAAGTTGGTTCAGATCTTCTTTTTGCTTTTAGACCTTCTCGATGTCTTTACTTTTCTGCTATCTGTTCAGCCTTTTTATTTTTCATTTTCATGTTGCGACAGAATATTATTTAAATTATTAAAGTGACCTAAAAAAGGTACTGCACCATATTTGCCTCTAACATAATTGTCTTCAAAAGATTCAGTTTTTCTAACTTCATTTGATTTGAAATCAGCTAAAGAATACCATTTTGCTTCCCCATATTTATTCTTGTCTGTAAACCAAATTTGATCTCGTCTAAAAAGGCCTGAGTTTAATAAATTAGTATCATGAGTATTAAAGATTAATTGAGCATTTTTCTTATTAAGTTCCTTAGAGTTGAATAATGAAACAATTTTGCAAACAAGGTTTGGGTGTAATTTTGAATCAAGTTCATCAACAACAAGAGTATAACCATTTTCAATAACATCTAAAATTGGTCCAGTGAGGGCGAAAAACTTTCTAGTGCCTGAAGATTCATTATCTTCTAATGTAAAGATAGAATCCCCTACTAGTTTTTTGTTAGAATCATACTTCTTATGGCTAGTTAATACGTCGAAGACGAATTCTTTTTTTTCTTCTCTCATTTCTTTGACTATTTTTTCTCTGATTTCTTTTGGTATATCAGCTGGTAACTTGTCTATATCCAATTTTAATAGTTTAATATCCTCAATTCCAAGGTCAGCAGCTTTTAATAAATCTAGTATTTTTGCTTTATGGATTAGATCTTCAGTCTTACCTATTGTATAACCAGCGTAGCCAAACTCATCCAGCCCAGACAGTGTTCTAAATCTTTTAAACCAATCAATTACTGAAATGGCTGCTTTTTCGTTAAATTGAGCTGCTACTGAAATAAGAAGTGCATTGTCTCTAACAAGTCCAGCTTTGATAACTGTTTTTCCTTTAGAAAAGCCCCTCTCGTGGGTTTCAAATTTGTCATATTCTCTATAAAACAATTCAACTTCTTTTGTTTTTTGTTTGTAAAACAGCCATTCTGAAACAATCTTTTCTTCTGTTACCTCAAAACCATAGCGATATAACACATTTTTGTAAAGAAAAATTACTTCAAATTCAGAAGGTTTATTCTCTGTTTCAGTGCTTAATCTGTACGGTTCAATGTTTATACTATCCCCTTTTTGACTTTCTTTGGAACTTTCTGCTACGAAGTGTTTCATGAATGTGAATGCTTCAATGAGTTTGCTTTTTCCACTTGCATTGGCATCATATATCACAGCACTTTTTAGGATTCGTATATCAAATGCCTCATCATACATAATGTTATCAATTTCTCTAGTATCTTTATCATAATTAGAAGCAATCATACTTAGAGTAACATTTTCTTTAAACGCTCTAAAGTTTTTAATCGAAAATTGCAGAAGCATAGCAATAATGTTGATTATTGTGCATTTTACGCTTGCCGCCAACTCGTTTATAACAACATCAAAACCCTTCTTACATATCCAAACTCAATTGTATATGCGGTTTACATCCATTTTATTCTAAAATTTTTCAAACAATTTCTTAACCTCCGCTTTTTCAATTTCGATAATTGTAAATATGCCTAAAACTGTACCAAACGGCGTATTAAAACATTCTAATACCGATATAACTAAGCAGAACATACGATTCTTTTTTTGTGAAAGAAATTTGCCTGCTAAAATACTCATTATGCCCAATGTCACAACTACAGCGAAACCAAACAATCCCAAGATTAGAAATATTCCGCCCACAATTTGCATACTCCCGTCACTGTCATATATTCCGCCAGCAATCATTCCTGCTCCCATCAACACATAAATCAAGACAAATAAAGACGATAATAATTTAAACCCTCCCATAATATAATGCAATACTGCAAGTGTTTCGAGGTTATTTTTCACAGCATAAGCTGCAACTGTTTGAGGATTTCCAAAACCTCTATCCTGTGTTTGATTTTGATAAGTCTCATTATTTTGAGTTTGTTGAAAACCACGTGATGAATCGTATTGCTCTTGCTGAGAGTAGTTTTGTTCTGCATTCTCAGGATTTACATTTTGATACTGAGATTCAGTATTATTAGTAAAAGGATTATTTTGTGGGTTTTCATTTGTTTCAAACCCTCTATCAGGAGAATTTAGATTTACATTGTATGCCGAATATGTCTCATTAGTAATGGTTTGCGAGATGTTTTGCGGCTCTGGTTTTACTTTATATTTTGATGATTTTTTTAATCTGCCAAATGCATAAATATACATAAGTATTAAAAATCCAATAAATGCAATAACCATCCACGTTACACCAGACATAATCAAAAAGTCGTAAATTCCGTGCATCAACCATGGGACAACAAATGCAAGAATTAAATAAAGTGCTTTTGGACTATCAAATTTTGCACGTCCAAGATAATATCCCATACTAATACCAAATATTGCATGAGCAGGAACGGCAGTAATCATTCTGAGGAGTCCAGTTGAAAATCCGTAACCAGTAACATATAAAATATTTTCTACTACTGCAAAACCCATAGAAACGGTTACAGCATAGACAATTCCATCGAATCGTTCATCAAAAGACTTTGCCGACCAAACAATAAGGAATGTAAAAAATAATTTCCAAAACTCCTCAATAAAAGCTGCCTGCACAAAAGCTGTATATGCTACCTGATAAAGTCCATCAAATTTTTCAAGAAAATAATCTGACAAATATCCTGTTCCCAATACTGGCAAGACAGAAAACATCCCTGCAACAAATAAAAGAAAAAGTAACCAAAACGGTTCTTTATTGTATTTATCTCGATAATAAATATAAGCCAAAATAACTACAACCGGTGCTACTGCGAGTTGAACATATATCATAGTTGTGCAATTTAATTAAACCTCATAGAATCTACTGGACTGATTTTTGATATTATTTTAGATGGGAAAACCATTATTATAATAGTGCTTAACATTGTCCCAACATTTAAAATAATGATATGCCAAATATTAAGATTTATAGGTACTTGTGAAACATAATATGATTCTGGATCTAAAGTAATAAGCCCCGTAAACATCTGAATAAGGCACAATCCAATTCCAATAATATTACCAAATAACAATCCGCGACTAATTAAGAAACCAGCAAAATAAATAAAAACTTTTTCAATTTGAATATTGCGTGCTCCCATGCTCTTCATAACTCCAATCATGTTTACACGCTCCAAAATTATCACTAATAATCCCGATACCATATTAAATCCTGCAACCGCCAACATTAAGAATAGAATTATCCAAACATTAATGTCTAACAACGAAAGCCAATCAAAAATACCAGGATACTCGTCCTTGATACTACGAACCTTCAGAACATTTCCATCGGGACTAAAGTCATAACCAACCAATCTGTTTACTTTAATTTCATAGTCGATGAGATTAGAAAAATCATCAACTTGTATTTCGAAACCTGTTATTTGATCATCTTCCCAGTTATTGAGTTTGCGTAAGTGTTTAATATCAACAATCACAAAAAGTTTATCAAGGTCGGCAAGTTGAGTGTTATATATTCCGCAGACAGTAAACTTCCTCATTCGTGGAGGATTCTGAATAAAATAAGCACCTAAATCATCGCCTAACTTAACTTTTAGAGCTTTTGCAATAAATTCTGAGACAACAATATTGCCCGATTTAATCGAATCATCAATGCTCAAAGTATCGCCCTCAACAAGATATTGCTTAAAGAAACTCCAATCGTAATCAGTATCAACTCCCTTAAAAACAGCACCGTGCAGATACTCATCAGTTTTAATAATGCCCGCTTTTACAATAAATTTATTAATAGAGCGTATTCCGTCAAGTTGAGTTATATCTCTAAGCCAAGTCTGGTTTTGTGTAATTGGCAATGTTTCGTAAGATGAATTATTATCAAAATTTACAATTTGCAAATGTGCTCCAAACCCAATAACTTTTTCGGAAACCTCATTTTTAAAACCAGTTACAATAGCCACCGAAAGAATCATCACAGCCAGACCGATAGCAATACCACCAATGGCAACAGTAACAATTGGGCGGCTAAAACTGCCCTTCGAATGTCGCTTGCTAACCAAACGCTTTGCTATGAATAGTTCGAGATTCAATTTTGTTTTTTTTGTAAAAATAATAAAATTCTTAGATCATAAATAATATTATGGTGAATAAAAGAAAAAAACCTGCTATTTCGGGGGGCGACTTGCCTCCTGCGAATGCATCCGCGGTGCTAATTCGGGGGGCGACTTGCCTCCCGCAAATGCTAATTCGGGGTGCGACTCGCCTCCCGCAAATGCATCCAAGTCGCTCCCTGAATTAGCATCAAATGCAAATATCCAGATATTCGCTTGCAATTAATTTGTTTACAAGTGTATTATCCCTTAATCCAGCATAATCCCGAGCCGAAGAAAACTCCCAATCAGTAATTGTTTTTACAAGTCCAGCTTTTACAGGATTTTGATGTATGTAATTAAAACAAACCTGAGGATACTGTTCAAAATACGGACTATTGGAAAACATAGTACCATATTCTGTATCATAAAATGAAGGACTTAAACCCTCAGGACAATTGACGCATAATGCTTTTGTTGCTTTTCGAAACAATGATCCAGTGAAGTTTTCCTGTTTATTTATTGCACGAGTGTAGGATGCTAACATTATGCCGATATTTTTGTTGAGATCTTTTACTGTTACTACTGCTAATTCGGGGGGCGACTTGCCTCCCGCAAATGCTAATTCGGGGGGCGACTCGCCTCCCGCAAATGCTAATTCGGGGTGCGACTCGCCTCCCGCAAATGCATCCAAGTCGCTCCCCGAATTAGCGAGCCGCCTAACAAAAACCATCAAATGAAAATGGTTCGGCATAAGACACCATGCCAGTATATCAGCGTATGGACAAATATGAGTTTCTATCTTTTTAAGAAAAAACAAATAGTTTTCCCTGCAAAAAAATATCTTACGGCGATTATTCCCCTGATTATAAATATGATAGATATAGTTTTCTTCGAACTTCATGGTTTTTTCAAAACTCTCCAATATTTAAAGTTTTTTCCAAATATTTTTTTCTCTCTTATTTAAGATTAAATCTTGTTTTTTTGTAAAAATAATAAAATTCTTAGACCATGAATGATATTATGCTTAATAATAGTAAAAAAGTAATAATAGTAAAAAAGTAAAAAACCTGCTAATTCGAGGTGCGACTCGCACCCTGCGAATGCATCCGCGGTGCTAATTCGGGGGGTGCGAGTCGCCTCCCGCAAATGCTAATTCGGGGGGCGACTCGCCTCCCGCAAATGCTAATTCGGGGGGCGACTTGCCTCCCGCAAATGCTAATTCGGGGTGCGACTTGCCTCCCGCAAATGCATCCAAGTCGCTCCCTGAATTAGCATCAATAAACTCAATAAACTCATCAAGTCTCGATTATTTTTGTATATTTGAGTTAAAGGTAAAGGAAAATAATGAACATCGCTTAAAACAACATAAGAATAATTATCAATCTTATTTTACAATATGAAATCAATAATAAATAACATAGGAATTGAAACGCTAATATTTGCAGAAACAATAGAACAGGAAGCATATAACCAAGTAAAAACACTGGCTAATTTTAAAGCATATCAAAAGGAGAAAATTCGTATTATGCCAGATGTTCATGCTGGAAAAGGTTGCACTATCGGCACTACAATGACAATTACAGACAAACTAACACCAAATTTAGTCGGCGTTGACATAGGCTGTGGAATGCTAACAGTAAAACTAAAAAACAAAGAAATAGATTTTAAAACGATTGATGAGATTATAAATGCGAAAATTCCAAGCGGTTTTAAGGTACACAAAAGAAGTAAGCAAGAATTTGATTTTTCGAATTTGCGGTGTCAAAAACATGTTGATATAAATCGCGCAAAATTATCAATTGGCTCTTTAGGTGGTGGCAATCATTTTATTGAAATAAGCGAATCCAAAGAAGATGGTAGTATATACTTAATTATACACTCTGGTAGTCGAAAACTTGGCAGTGATACTTGTAATTACTATCAAAATAAAGCAATAATGAACGCAAGTGGAATTAACGAAGAAAAAAACGAGCTTATTGAAAGACTAAGAAGCGAAAACAGAGAAAAAGACATTAAAAAAGAATTAAGAAAATTACAGAGATCAATACCCAATAGAGAACTTGCTTTTTTAACAGGTCAGGATTTTGATGATTACATGAATGATATGGCTATTGTTCAAAAGTTTGCAAGTGTAAACCGTGAAACTATAGCTGACATTATTATAGGAGAAGCTGATTTAAAAGAAGTTGAACGATTTGAAACTATACATAATTATATTGATTTTAAACGCATGATTTTGCGAAAAGGAGCTGTTTCGGCTGAAAAGGGAGAAAAACTATTAATTCCAATAAACATGCGTGATGGTTCGTTACTTTGCATCGGAAAAGGCAATACAGATTGGAATTATTCAGCACCACACGGAGCTGGTCGTTTAATGAGTAGAACAAAAGCCAAACAATTAATAAACATTAAAGAATTTAAAAAATCAATGACAGATGTATATAGCTCTTGCATTGGCAACACTACACTTGACGAAGCCCCACAAGCTTATAAATCAATCGAAGAAATTAGAAATGCAATAACCGACACAGCAGATGTAATTGATATATTAAAACCACTTTATAACTTTAAAGCACATTAGTGCTTGCTAATTCGGGGTGCGACTCGCCTCCCGCAAATGCTAATTCGGGGGGCGACTTGCCTCCCACAAATGCATCCAAGTCGCTCCACGAATTAGCATCAAATACAAATATCCAGATATTCGCTTGCAACTAATTTGTTTACAAGTGTATTATCCCTTAATCCAGCATAATCCCGAGCCGAAGAAAACTCCCAATCAGTAATTGTTTTTACAAGTCCAGCTTTTACAGGATTTTGATGTATGTAATTAAAACAAACC
>JAQVOR010000181.1 GCA_028702535.1 Bacteroidales bacterium | reverse complement strand
TATATTGATGTGTTGGCAGCTCCAATAATACAGGCGATAAACAACTCATTTGGCACAGGCGAAAAAATGAGAGCTGGCTATTTTTTTTACGATGCTAACGCAAAAATTAATCATAAATTTAGCGAAAAAGACCGCCTTTATTTGAGCTTTTACTCTGGACGAGATAAGGCATACACCTCTACTGCACAAAAATACGTCTATAACGATACAACAAACACAGAGAAAATGGGATTTGACCTTTATTGGGGAAATCTCACAAGCTCTTTAAGGTGGAACCATGTTTTTACAAATAAATTATTCGCAAATGTTACGGCAGTTTATTCAAAATATAATTTTGTAACCGAAAATAATTATACAACAATACGAGGAGAAGACATTCAATCTGATTTTCTATTTAGTTATGACTCTGGTATTGAGAATTCTGGAGGAATGATTGACTTTGACTATCAACCTGTTCCTGCACATAGTATAAAATTCGGTGCAAATTATTTATATCATACTTTTAGGCCTGGTGTTACAAGCATCAAAGTAAATGAGGACGGACAAAATATAGAACAAAAGTTTGGACAAAATAATCTTTATGCAAATGAATTTTACGCTTATGCCGAAGATTCATGGAATATAAGTGGGATTTTAAAACTTAATTTTGGAGTACATTACTCTGGATTTGCGGTACAGCAAAGATATTACGATTCATTTCAGCCACGAGCCTCGTTACGAGTTTTAGTTAGCGAAAAACTATCATTTAAAGCAGCCTACTCTCACATGAACCAATATATCCATCTACTAACAAACTCAACTATTGGATTACCAACCGATTTATGGCTGCCCTCAACCGATTCTGTTTTACCAGAAAGTTCAAAACAAGCGGCTTTAGGTTTTGCTTACAATATTGATAACAACTGGGATTTAACAATTGAGGGGTTTTATAAAACTATGGAAAATCTGATTGAATATAAAGAAGGAGCCAGTTTTTTACAATTATCAAATGGTTGGGAATCGAAAATTGAAATGGGACGAGGTTATTCTTATGGTGCAGAAATATTATTAAGACGAAATTTTGGAAAACTCACTGGCTGGGTAGGTTATACATTATCGTGGTCGTGGCGAGATTTCGAAAACATAAACTTTGGAGAACCATTTCCATACAAATACGACAGACGCCATGATATTTCAATTGTTGCATTTTACGAATTAAGCAAAAATATAGATTTTGGATTTACATGGGTTTATGGAACTGGAAATGCCGTTACCCTTGGAGTTGCCAGATATGCCTCTGCATTTCAATACTATGATTATGACAATTATTCGAATCAATATTGGAACGAAATAGAGTTTTATAATGGACGTAATTCCTACCGTATGCCCGCATATCATCGACTTGACGTAAGTGCAAACTTTCATAAAGAAAAGAAATGGGGGACCAGAACTTGGAGTGTAGGATTATACAATGCTTATAGCCGCCAAAACCCATTTTATTTATATTTTGGTTATCAAAACAATGGTCGAGTTCTTAAACAAGTAAGTTTATTCCCAATTATACCATCTGTTCGTTACGCATTCAAATTTTAAAACTATGAATAAGACAATAATATTATCGACAATAATTGGCTTAATATTCCTAAGTATAGCTTGCGAAAAAGTCATTGAAATCGACTTAGAAGATGCAAAAATACGCATTGTCGCTAACAGTATATTAGAGCCCGATTCAATTGTTCGGGTCAATGTTACAAGAAGCAGACATATATTAGATAATGCCGCAATCATTCCTTTAAGCGATGCAATTGTTAAATTATATGAAGCTGATAATTATATTGGCACTTTAAACTATATCTCGCAAGGAAATTACGAAATAAATTATTATCCCGAAATTGGAAAAGAATACCGCATAGAAGTATTGCATAATGATTTTGACGATGTCTTTTCTAAAACTATTATTCCACCAGTTGTTAAACTAAATTATATTGATACGGTAAAATCTTTTAACCAAGATGGTTACGAAGTGTATAATTTCTACGCAAATTTTACTGACCCTGGAGCAATTAACAATTACTATTATCTAAAAATGAAAAATAGATATAAAATAGAAGTTTATGATGAGAACATAATAACTATCGACACTTTATATGTTGGACCCGACACAACAATTGTTAATATTACCCAAGGAGGCACATACTATAAATCCTTAGAAGAGAGTTTGTATTATCAGTCTGACGACTTAATTTTTGAAGAATATCACCCAGGTTCAAATGGACAAATATTCTCTGATGAAATTATTGACGGGAAATCATACACTCTAAAAACAAGTGTTCAACATTGGAGCTTCTATGCTGATACGAACACTGTCATTATTGAGCTATATGCAATAAATAAAGAACTTTATCAATACTTAATTTCTTATTCAAAACACAACGAAGCTAGCGGAGACCCTTTTGCCGAACCAATAAATGTTTTTACAAATATAGAAAATGGCATAGGTATTTTTGGAGGTTCATCAATTTATAGAGACTCAATTAAAATAATTGGAAATTTCGGATATAACTATTGGAAATAATTTTTGCGAGAAAACTCAAATATAGGTCATATTCAAGTCCAAACCCAGCGTTTTCAAATTCTACACAAAACTAAAAGACCTTGGTACTATATTTGTAAATTTTGTAAAGAGTTCATAATAATAAATTAAAAAACTATAAAGATGAAACAAAAATTACTACTACTTACGATCTTATTTTTTGCAGCTATTTTAAGTACCAATGCTCAAATAAGCCTTAAAAGAGTGCTAAATAATTCGAAAGAGAGAGCAGAAAACAAAATTGAAAACCGACTAGAAAACAAAATTGATAATACAGTTGACAATGCTTTAGATGATGTTGAAGGTAAAAACAGAAAAGACAAAAAGAAAAAAGATAAAGACTCTGAAGAAGAATCAAATGAAATGATTGGATCTGACAATGGAGGTCAAGAAAACCAAGAAGATAATAACAATCAAAATACTACAACAGAAAATAATCAAAAGCAAGCCAATGCCTCACCAACTGTAGTTTGGAACAAGTTCGACTTCGTTCCTGGCGACAAAATAATTTTTGAAGATTCTCCATTAGCATCAGAAGAAAATGGTGAATTCCCAAGTCGTTGGGATCTAATACAAGGACAAGTAGAAATTGGTAATATAAATGGTGAAAATGTATTAATGTTTTTAGATGGTGGTGAGATTATTCCATATATGGAAAACTCATCTGAAGATTACCTTCCAGAAGTATTTACTATTGAATTCGATTACTATACCCCAAAAGATGGAAATCGTTTATCATTTTATTTAAAAGATAAAAAAAATCAATCAAGGAATGGCGAAAACGTCCAAGAATTTGAGGTTACACCTGTAAGGATTGACGCACCAAAATTAGGATCTGTAGAACATCCTAATAGAGATTACAAATATTGCGAAAACGGTTGTTGGGTGCATGTTTCTATTGCATACACAAATGGAAAATTAAAAGTATATCTAGACGACACCAGATTAGTAAACATACCTCATTATGAGTACAAGCCTACAGGATTTACACTTTATCCTTATTTTGCAAGTGCAAAAGATAACAAGACTTTTTATGTCAAAAATGTTCGTATTGCAGAAGGGGGAGTAAAATATTACGACAGAGCAATGCAGGATGGTAAAATTGTTGTTAACGGAATTCGTTTCGATATTGGGAAAGCTACTCTTAAACCAGAATCTATGGGCCCGATTAATGAAATTTACTCGCTCATGAATAAAAATCCAGAAATAAACTTCTCGGTTGAAGGACATACCGATTCTGATGGTGATGATGCAACAAACCAGAAATTATCAGAAGAAAGAGCCAAAACTGTTATGAATAAGCTTATCGAAATGGGTATTGATAAATCTCGATTAAAATCACAAGGATTTGGCGAATCAAAACCTTTAAATGAGAACACCTCTGCTGAAGGTAAAGCTCAAAACAGAAGAGTTGAATTTGTGAAATTCTAAGAATAAAACGATATTATGACAATAAAAAATTTAATAATAGGACTATTGCTTGTTTCAGCAATAAGCTTAAACGCACAAGTAACTAAAAATATGTATGGTTTTAAATCTGGACATGTTGAATATGAGCTAACAGGCACTACAACAGGCACTAAATCGTTATGGTGGGACGATTACGGAGCAAAAAGCCGTACAGAAACAAATGCTATAACAGTAATCAAGATGTTTGGTATGAAAAATGAAACAACAACAAACACAGTTTCAATTATCAACGGTGATAACCTGTGGTTTGTTAATCTAGACGAAAATACTGGTCAAGAAAGTTCATTAACTTCAACCTATGGCTATTCAGAGATTAACGACATGACAGAAGCAGAAAAAGAACAGTTTGCAAATCAAATAATTGACAGCTTGGGCGGCGAAAGACTTGGAACAGAAAAAATACTTGGCTGTGATTGTGAAATTATAAGTATGCTTGGCACAAAAGGATGGCATTGTAAAGGTGTCGTTCTAAAGATAGAAGTGGATGCAATGGGGATAGTTGCAAATGAAAAAGCAACAAGTTTTGAAAAAAACATAAATATTTCAGCCTCTAAATTTGAAAAGATACTAGGGATTACATACTCAAACAACGAGAAAAACATGAAAATGATGCAGCAACTAATGGAAGGAGGATATGAAGATGATGATGAATACGAAGATTATGAATAGTCAAAAATAGTCCTAATACTATATGAATTTAGTTCAATAAAATTCCTTCTGATATAAGATCAGAGGGATTTTTTTATTAATGGTTTACTTTTCTTTAGTTTCGGATTGTCTTTCTTTTTTCCCAACTGTA
>JAQVOR010000063.1 GCA_028702535.1 Bacteroidales bacterium | reverse complement strand
TGAAGAATGTAAGTACCCTGAGCATAACTAAAGTACCCTGAGCGGAGCCAAAGTACCCTGAGCGGAGCCGAAGTACCCTGAGCGGAGCCGAATTTAAAGTACCCTGAGCGGAGCCGAAGGGTACTTTTATCTCCTATTCTTACTATCTATAATTATTGTAACTGGTCCATCATTGCAGAGACTAACTTGCATATTTGCACCAAATATTCCTGTTAGAGTTTTTTTATTACAAAGCGAATCGAGTTTTTTAACAAATTTTAAATATAGAGGTTCAGCTACTTCTGGTTTGGCTGCATCAATATAAGAAGGTCTATTTCCTTTTTTTGTTCTTGCATGTAGAGTAAACTGACTAATTGTTATAATTTCGCCATCTATATCAATACATGACAAGTTCATTACATTATTTTCATCATCAAAAATCCTAAGATTAACAATCTTGTTTGTTAGCCATTCTATATCTTGTTCTGAATCGTTGTGGCTTATGCCAAGAAATATAATTAATCCTTTTGAAATTTGGGAATAAACCTTATTATTTATCTCAACCGATGCGTTTTTTACTCTTTGAATAAGTGCTATCATTGTTTTGAGTGCTTAATTTGTTGATAATCAAACGAATAGTCATTGTTCCACATGGAACATTAGTTGTAAACATCTGTAAATTCAAACTTCGTAACATCAAATAAACCTTTGTCTCCTATTTTGAGTTCTGGAATCACTAATAATGCCATAAATGACAAGGTCATAAACGGTGAAGACAAGTTGCATCCATTAGCATTGATGGTTTTATTAATTTTACCATAAAGTTCGGCTACTTCATTTGGATTTTGTTGGGTCATAAGCCCTGCAAATTCTAATGGTAGTGTGTAGTAATCATTGTCGTTGACGTAAGTTAAGCCTCCTTTATGTTCTATAATTTCATTGATAGCTTTGGTAATTTCTTTGTCATTTACTCCGACTGCAATAATATTGTGACTGTCGTGAGCAATGGAAGTTGCAATGGCTCCTTTTTTTAAACCAAAACCATTAATAAAACCAACTTGAGGTTTAGATGTTTTTTTGTACCTGTTATAAACAACAATTTTTAGAATGTCTTTTTCTGTATCAGAAATTAATTTTCCATTTTCAGATTTTAATGTTTCAGAAAAAGATCGGGTTATTAATTCCTTATCAATAACTTCTATAACTTTTATTGATTTATTTTTATCTTTAATAGAAATCTGATTTGGCGAAATTTTTTCTGCTTTAAAATTATTTATTGGTTTTACTTTTTCGGTATTAAATAAAACTCGCCCATGAGAAAAAACAGGCTCTCCATTAATATATGTTTCTAAAATATTAAAATCTGCTAAATTATCTACAATTATAAAATCTGCTAAATCATTTTCTCTCAATAGTCCGATTTCGAGATTATAATGTTTTACAGGATTAATACATGCTGCTTGTAATAGGTCAAATATGTCAATATTGTGTTTTATTCCCAATTTCAATATTTTGTTAATATGCCCGTATTTAATAAGATCGTCAGGGTGTGAGTCGTCTGTGCATAGCATCACCATATCATTGAATTTGGAAATTAAGGGAAATAGTGTCTCAAAATTACGAGCAGCTGATCCTTCACGGATTAAAACTTTCATTTCAAGATTGATTTTTTCGATGGCTTCTTCTATGTCAAAACATTCATGGTCTGTCGAAATTCCAGCAGAAATATATTTTTCTAAGTCCTCTCCTTTTATCCCAGGAATATGTCCGTCAATTAGAGCATTGTATTTTTTTGCTATTTTTAATTTAGCATGTACTTCTTCATCGTTATAAATTACTCCAGGATAATTCATCATTTCGCCTAAGACTTTTAATTTAAAATCTCGGAATAAAGTTTCTATGTCGGTAGAACTTAATATTGCTCCAGATGATTCGAATGGTGTTGCTGGCACACAAGAAGGTGCACAATAATATGTTTTTAGAGGTGTGGATTCTGAATTTTCAATCATAAACTTTACACCTTCTATACCCATAACATTGGCTATTTCGTGTGGGTCTGTTACCACTCCAACAGTTCCATTACTTACTGCAAGTTTGGCGAACTCGCTTGGTATTAACATTGAGCTTTCAATGTGAACATGAGCGTCAATTAGCCCAGGTAAAATATAAAATTCACTGGTGGTTTCCTTTTTAATGATTGATTTTATCTTATTGTTTTCTATTGTTATTTCACCAGGAAATATTTCACGATTAAAAACATCTACAATTTGACCTTCTATTTTAATCATAATTATTTAGTTTTAATTTAATACGAAGATAATAATTTGTTAAAAATTATGGGTGCTTGTTTTTAAATTATTTTATAAAGCGATATTATTTTTGTAATTGTTCCACGTGGAACAATTGATTATCGTCCTAGAAAAACCAGTAATACACTTATATCTGACGGAGAAACACCGCTTATTCTTGATGCTTGTCCAATGGTTTTTGGATTTATTTTCATTAATTTTTGTCGTGCTTCGGTTGAAAGAGATTTTAAAGAGTCGTAATTAATTTTGTTTTCAATCACAATATTTTCTAAACGTTTTAATTTATTAGCAATAAGTCGCTCGCGTTCTATGTATCCCGAATACTTTATTAAAATTTCTGCGGCATCTATTATCTCTTGAGTTCCTTCACCAAAACTCTCTATTTTTGATTGGAGTTTTGGAATAACAGGGATTAAGTCGTTAAGTTTTACTTGAGGTCGAGATATGACTGTTTCTAATTTTACGCTTTGTTTTAATTCTGAAGTGCCTAGTCTGGCTAAAGTTGAATTTACTATTTCTGGTTTTGCACTATATTTTTTTAAGAAAGCAATTAGCTCATCTCTATATTTAATCTTTTGTATTAATCTGTCAAATCTTTCTTTACTTGCTAAACCTATGTTATATGAAAGTTCAGTTAGCCTTACGTCTGCATTATCTTGCCGTAATAAAATTCTAAATTCTGCACGCGATGTAAACATTCTATATGGCTCGTCAACACCTTTTGTTACGAGGTCATCTATTAAAACTCCAATATATGCTTGGTCTCTATTTAGTGTAAATTCTGGTTTATTATTTATTTTTAGATGAGCGTTAATGCCAGCAATTATCCCTTGTGCACCTGCTTCTTCGTAACCTGTTGTTCCATTAACTTGACCAGCAAAAAACAAGTTGTTAATCAATTTTGTTTCAAGAGTATTGTAAAGTTGTGTAGGATGAAAAAAGTCATATTCAATTGCATATCCTGGACGAAATATTTTTGCATTTTCAAAACCTTCAATTTTTCTCAAAGAATTTAACTGAATTTGTAATGGTAATGATGATGAAAAACCATTCAGATAATATTCAATTGTTGTTTCTCCTTCGGGCTCAAGAAATAATTGATGTTTATCTTTATCAGGAAAAGTTACAAGTTTAGTTTCAATACTTGGACAATAACGTGGTCCAATGCTTTGGATTGTTCCATCATATAAAGGCGATTCTTCAAGTCCTGTTCTTAAACTTTCATGCACTTTTTGATCTGTATATCCAACATAACAACTGCGTTGTTTTAAGAATGTCTGATTATAATTATGCAAATATGAGAAAGGCATAATGTGTTTATCTCCTTCTTGAGCCTCTAATTTTGAGAAATCTACCGATCTTCCGTCTATTCTTGCAGGTGTTCCTGTTTTCATTCTGTCGTAGGTAAAACCATGCACTGCAAGCTTTTCGGTAAGTCCAGAAACTGAAGGTTCTGCTATTCTACCACCAATTATTTTGGTTTGTCCAATGTGCATAAGTCCATTTAAAAATGTTCCTGCTGTAAGAATAACCGTTTTACCATAGAATTTTACACCAAGTTCGGTAACTACGCCTTTCACACAATTGTTTTCGATAATTAAGTCTAATACAGAATCCTGCCAAAAATCAATATTTGGAAGAGATTCAAGTATATTTCGCCATTCTGCACTAAACACCATTCGGTCACATTGAGCTCGCGGACTCCACATTGCTGGTCCTTTCGACATGTTTAGCATGCGATATTGTATCATAGATTTATCTGTAATTATACCGGCATATCCACCAAGAGCATCAATTTCTTTAATTATTTGACCTTTGGCAACGCCTCCCATTGCTGGATTACATGACATCTGGGCGATTTTGTTCATGTCAATTGTGATAAGCAAGGTTTTACTTCCAAGATTTGCTGCCGATGCTGCTGCTTCGCATCCTGCATGACCAGCTCCCACTACTATAACATCGTAATTATCAAGCATTTTTAAAGTTTAGAAGGCAAAATTAAGAAAATTTTATTCCAATTACTAAAATATCATCGGTTTGTTCAGTATCGCCTTTCCATGATTGTAATTCCTTATCTATTAAGTTAATAGACTGATTAAAATTATTTTTTGAAAGGTCTAATAGCATGTTTCTAAATCTATTATATTTATATTTATTTCGATTAGCACTATCAAATTGATCAGGAAAACCATCGCTTGATAAATATATCAAATCTTTAGCTTTTAAATTTATGCTTTTGGAAGAAAAACTAATATTCTCTGATATTCCTATTATTTGTGAATCTGTTTTGTATTCGATAATCTCATTGGTCGCAGAACAGAAATGCCATATTTTTTGTTTAGATCCTGAGTATTCTATTTTATTATCTGCTACACAAATTAAACTTATGCACATAGACTCATATCCTAAATCTTTACTCTTAGTAACGTAAGTATAGAATTTGTTATTTAAGTAGTTAAGTATATCTGATGTATTTGAAAATAATTCTATAGCTTGTGATAAAAATTCAACTCCTAATACTGACAAAAATCCTCCAGAAATTCCGTGGCCAGTTGAGTCGGCAAGTGCAATATATGTTTTATTTCCTTTATTTCTGATTAAATAAAAATCTCCTCCTACAACTGATAGAGGCTTGTCAAATACAAAATAATCTAAATTTGGGCTGTTTTGTTGACCACCCATCAAATTTAGTTGTATTTTTCTTGCATAAGTAAGGTTAGATAATATTTCTATACCTTTTTCTTCTAATTGTTTGTTAGTTTGGTTTAAAGTGCGGTTTAATTTAAGCCTTTGTTTAAATAATACTATCAAGAAAATTAATAGAATTAGAAAGATTGCTACTATTATAATTAAGGCTATGTTAATCTGTTTTTGTTGATTAATTTGAGAATCTTTGGTTTTATTTTGGAGTTTTATTTTATCCAGTTCATATTTTGTTTCTATTTCTGATAATTTTTCTGCTAACTCGAGAGAGTATATGCTATCTTTAAGATTGTGGTGTAGTTCTAAGAATTTTATGGCTTTATCGAATTGACCAGAATTTTTATAAAGATTATAATAAGTATAGTATAGATGTTGTCGAGAATCTTTATAATCCATTGTAGAATGTAGGCTATCTACTTTAATTATTAATTTTTCAGCTTCTTCATATTTCTTTTCTTCAATTAGTATTTCTGCCTGATTATTTAAAATTATTGCCATTCCAAAACTGTTATCAAGACTATCTAATAGATGATAGGCTAGATTATAAGAATACATTGCTTGTGAATAATTTTTTTGCATAAAATTTATGTAAGCGATATTATTATAAACTAGAGGCAGATGTGGAGACAGTTCATTAGAGTTTTTGCATTTTTCTTCAGCCATTTTATAATATTTCAGTCCACTATTAAAATCATTTATTGTTACATAAATATTTCCGATGTTGTTATATGTTTCAATAACACTCTGTAAATCATCGCAAATATCAGCATTATTTAAAGCCTTGTTATGATATTTTAATGCAAGTTCATAGTTTTTGCCAATTTTATGTATTATTCCGATATTATTGTAAATAGTGTGTAATTGAGATGCATTGTTTTCTGTTTTAGCAATAAGTTCGGCCTTTTCAAATTCATCTAAGGCTTTTGCATAATTACTTTTAGTAAGAAAAGATGAGCCTAAGGTTATATATGAATAAGCAATATCACTTTTGTTATTAGATTTTATTGCGTATTTAAGTGCTAATTCTGAAAAGTTTACTGATTTATTTCCGCTTGAGTCTTGGTAAAGATAAGCTAGTTCGCAATATATTTTTGACTTTAGTGTATCAGATTGAAATAATAATTCATTGAGCAGGCTATCTTTTTTGGATAATGTTATTTGTGAAAACAGTGGTATAGCAATTAATATGCTAAAAATTGTTAGAATAGTTTTAACTTGTATATTTTTTGTTATTATTACATTTTGTGTCATAAAATGTTGATATACAATAAGTTGCTAAATAATTAGTTAAGTATTACTTTAGTTTTCTATATTTAATACGCTTAGGATTTACATCGCCCAATCTTTTCTTTTTATTTTCTTCATATTCAGTAAAGCCACCCTCAAAAATTACAACTTCTGAGTCACCTTCAAATGCAATTATGTGAGTAGCAATTCTATCTAGAAACCATCTATCGTGAGTAATAACAACTGCACATCCTGCAAAGTTTTCAAGTCCTTCTTCTAATGCTCTAAGAGTATTGACATCAATATCGTTTGTGGGTTCATCTAATAATAAGACATTTGATTCCGATTTAAGTGTCATGGCAAGATGCAGTCTGTTGCGTTCACCACCTGAAAGCACACCACATTTTTTTTCTTGGTCGGCTCCATTAAAATTAAATCTACCTGTGTATGCTCTTGCATTCATTGTTCTACCGCCGATTTGAAGAAACTCGTTTCCTCCAGAAATCACTTCATAAACAGATTTTTCAGGGTCTATTTCTGCGTGAGCTTGGTCAACATAGCCAATTTTAACAGTTTCGCCTATTTCAAAATTACCATAATCTGGTGTTTCTTGTTCCATAATCATACGGAAGAGAGTAGTTTTACCTGCACCATTTGGTCCAATTATGCCAATAATTCCTGCTGGTGGAAGCGAAAAGCTGAGGTTTTCAAATAAAAGTTTGTCGTCAAAGGCTTTAGTTATGTTGTTTGCAACTATTACTTTATCACCTAAACGTGGTCCATTAGGGATAAATATCTCTAATTTTTCTTCTTTTTGTTTAGTGTCTTCATTTAACATTCTGTCGTAAGCAGAGAGACGAGCTTTAGATTTTGCTTGACGAGCTTTTGGCGACATTCTTACCCATTCAAGTTCTCTCTCAAGACTTTTACGTCGTTTCGAGGCTTGTTTTTCTTCGTCAGATAGTCGTTTTGTTTTTTGTTCTAACCAAGACGAGTAATTGCCTTTCCATGGAATACCTTCTCCTCTATCCAATTCGAGTATCCAACCAGCCACATTATCAAGAAAATATCTATCGTGAGTTACTGAAATGACAGTGCCTTTGTATTGTTTCAAATATTGTTCTAACCACTGCACTGATTCAGCGTCTAAGTGGTTTGTTGGTTCATCTAATAATAATATATCAGGCTCGGTTAGTAGTAATCTGCAAAGTGCAACTCTTTTTCTTTCACCTCCCGATAAGTGTTTTACATTTTCCTCTGGCGGAGGGCAGCGTAAAGCATCCATAGCTCTTTCTAATTTAGAATCTAAATCCCATGCATCATGTTGATCTAATAAGTCTGTTAGTTCTCCTTGTCTGTCAATTAGCTTGTTCATTTCATCATCAGACATCGGATTAGCAAATTTTGCATTTACAGCTTCATATTCTTTTAGTAAAGCTACTGTTTCGTGAACGCCTTCTTCGACAATTTCTTTAACAGTTTTTGTATCGTCTAACACAGTTTCCTGAGCAAGAAAGCCTACCGAATAGCCCTGTGAAAATACAACTTCACCTTCAAAAGCGGTATCAAGACCAGCAATTATTTTTAATAATGTAGATTTTCCCGAGCCGTTTAACCCAATAATCCCAATTTTGGCTCCATAAAAAAATGAAAGATAAATATTTTTTAGAATTTGTTTTTGTGGTGGTACTTTCTTTCCAACATTAACCATTGAAAAGATAATTTTTTGATCGTCGCTCATAATTTTATTAGATTTTTAACAAACTTACACAAAGTTTTTTATTATTTGTTCGCTAAGATAATAAATTTCTTTGGAATTTTTAGTTATCTTATAGATACTACTTGATATATTATTAAAAAAAATGTTTGAAATGCAAAATGCAAAAGCATGGTGTATTTCAAACGTTTAATAAGTGCCTTATATTTCTTATTTACTGATAACTAGTTGTTTAACATCTATTTTGGCAGAGTTTTCAGCAGTAAAAACTACTTGATACAATCCGTTTGATAGTTCGTTAACATTTATTGCATTTTCAAGACCAGTTAGTGATTGTTCGTACACTTTTTGACCGTTCATATTATAGATAGAGATTTGACCCTTATTTTTACGTAAGGATGTAAAAGTAAACGTTCCGTTGCTTGGGTTCGGAAATATGGATATATTAGATTTTTGTTTTTCTGTTTTGCAAATCCCTGTAATTGAGAGAGTTGTAAACTGCTCTATGCTAGCAAGTCCCCATTCACCATTTGCATTATAACCTATAGCTATTGCGTAATAAGTTGTTCCAGAATTTAGATCTGACCAAACCCAATCATCTTGCTCGTAGAGTGGGTAACCGTTGGTTTTAATTATATTGACTGCTGAATCTTCTCCTATTTCATTATAGAGCGAATCTTGAATCAATCCATCGTAATAACTCGCAGTTTGATCATTTTGTGTAGCAATAAATCTTGCCGTAGTCTCGGTAACTTCTGAAATAGTAATTTCTATTTCGGATAGTCCTGTGCCACCGCCTGCAAGTGTTGTAACAACATGAGTTTGCAATGGAGACCAATCTCCCCCAGCATTTTTCGGAATTACGTAAATAGTATATTCAGTGTTTGGAATCTGATCAGTCCATAGATTACTGCTGTCGCTATACACTTCAATACCCCACATATTTACCAAGCTATCAATGGGTGTACCCATCATTCCAACCCACATATCCATCTTGCTTGCAGTACCAATCATAATAGTATAAGAAGAGCAGGTTTCGTTTGGAGTAAAACTCGCTTCCACAGTAGTATTTGTTACTTCAATTATTGTGACTTCAACCGAAGGATCGGTCTTTTCGTAGTTTTGTGCAAATAGACCAATTGCAAAGATCATTGCAAAAAGTAAAACAGTAATTTTTTTCATAATATTTATTTTTTGTTTTAAGTTGGCAAAGGTAGATGAATTATATTATTCTATTTTATCTAAAAGAATAAATTTTATTACAATTTTTCTTTCTTTTTCATTTTGAGGATAAGTTGAATATATGCTTCCAAAAGTTTGTTTATAAATAATTCTTTTATCAAAATCAAAGTCATTTAGTAAGATGTTTTCAAATTCTAATATTCTTTTATTTGACAATTCGTAATTTATACTAGCACTTCCTGATATATCAGTATATGCAGCGATTAAAATACTTGTTACTAAACTAGAATCAATGTTTGAGATTTGTTCTTTTATTTCAATAATATTAGCTGGACTTAACTTATTAGGTTTATAATATCCTACAAAACTTAGGCTGTCATATTTGTTAATATATTTATAAATAGTGTCGTATTTTAACTTGACAATAGGAATATCGTTATAAGCAGCAGAGTCTTTTGCCAAATTTGATTGTTTTATAATTTGATTGTTTTGACTACTATCGGATCTATGTGTAATTGTTTGATAATATGCGAATTGCGTTGGCAAAACATTTGTTGAGTCTGATATAGTTTTTAATGTTCTTTTTTGTATGGAATCACCACGGTTTATTGATATGTGTTGTTTGTTTGAATAAGATAAACTGTCTTTTTTAAGATAGAGTTTTTGAGAATCATAATTTGAGAACATTAAGTCTTGATTTATTTTATTATTTAAAACTAAAATTGAATCAGATTTTTGTGTTAATAGATTTCTGTACATCGAATCTTGCAAGCTTCTAAAATTGGGTAATAAAAAATTGATTTTTGAAGTATCATCTATATTTTCATACAATTGTATTTTTTGTTGAAGATAATTAATTGAGTCCGATTTTATTTTTAATAAACTTTCAAACTCTGAATCATCAGTGAGTTCAGTTGTATTTTTAGGGATATTTGTTTTGCTGACCAAAAGTGCATTTTTCTTAACATCTGGCATTGATTTTTTTGAGGCAATAAGGTTTAATAAGTTTTGAATAGAGTCTAAACTATTTAAGATGTTTAAATATAGCACTGAGTCTATATTTTCTTGATTGGTAAAACTCCTAGTTTCTGGTTCGGAGCGAGAGTAATTGATAAAAACGCTTGAGTCTATAATGTAGTGAGTATTAAAAACTGTATCAATTATTCTTTTGTCCTGTTCGATGACGGTTTTTCTATTAATAAAATTATTACTGACGCTGTCTAAAATAGGTTTTACAGCAACTGTATCTGTTGAAGGGTGAGTGCTTATGGCGGATTCTCTAGAGCTTTTATTATAGACAATCAAATCAGTTTGATTCAGTTTAGCCTTGTGATATTCATCGTTTAATACAGTGTCTGTTATATTGTCGGTAACAGATGTAGGTTCGAAAAACTGTACTGCAACAGGCCTTTTAACCTGACAAGAATATATCAGAATAAAAGCTGCAAAAACCAACAAACTTTTTATTTTTTTATTCCCATCCATAAGTTAAGTTCAATAGCCAAACCGGCAGTAGGTAAAATGCTTAATTTTGTAAAATCCTGAACACCGTTTTCTGCAAGAATTAAAATGCCAGCATTTAGGCGAATAACTTTAAAGAATCTAACTCCTATGCCTGTATATACAGGTAGTTTGATGCCAGGAGTAATGTATGAAGTCCCATTTGCATCCTTAACTGGTTTAAGCAAAACTCCAATTGAATATCCATAAGAATCAATAAATTTTGATTTAGATAATAAAGTGCTTCTGTTTGCAAAAGGAACTGTAATACCAACCCCTAGTGTAAAATCTAAATTTTTTATTTGAGTATTATTAATATCCACACTTTTACTCCACGCATACATTCCAAAGTTAACAGGCATAGTAAAAGGTTCTTTATCGGTTAAAACAGATCTTACTAAAACCATACGATGATGTTGCACTAAATCTGAATTAATAAAAGGCATTATTTCAGCCATTATTATATCGACTAAGTGTTCGACTTTATTGTCAATTAGTGAGTTTGCTAAACTGTCTTTTTCAAAAACTTTTGTTTTCTTTAAAAAATCATTAAATCTAAATTCTCTTTGGGTCTCCATTTGCGATAAAATCAAGGAACTTGGAGCTGTTAATTCAATATTATTTTTAGTCCTAATATGAGTCAATCCTTCAGATATTAATACTTGTAGTCCATGAAATGTTTTTTTAGATTTATTTATTTCAACAGATTGTCCGTTAAAAATAAAATTGCTTAACAAATAATGCCTAATTCTTTGGCTCATGTTATCAGCGAGAGATTGTTTTTGCAGATTTGACATCAATTTGTATGTCTTGATTTTAATATCATATTTTGAGTTTGATTTTAAAATCCCAGGAACCACAATTGAAAACGTTTCGGTGTTATTATTATCTCCTCTGTTCCATGTAAAGGTATGTATTGATTTTTCTGAATTTTCGTTAAATATCTCTACTTCAACAAATTCGACATCTTTAAAAACCTCACCTTGAATAATAAAAGGATTTTCAAAGGGGATAGTAGGGTTGTTTTTAAAGGATGAAGATTCAAAATCAACATAAACAACACGCTCTTGACCAAAGGAATATAATACTATCAATAGCAGTATTACAAAAAGTGAATATTTAGTTTTCATTTGTTATCAGTGTTTTTAGATATGTTTTTTAATAGCGAAAATAATAATCCACCAGTTAATGCACCTAAAACGTATATTGCAATAGTAGAAGCAAACACTGGTAGTGTTAATTCCCAAGTAAAAAAGTGGATTGTAAGATTACCCATGTTTTGCAGGGCGAATATGATTATTAAGGCAGTAAATAAGGTAACAAAAATTACTTTGAGTGTTTTCATAGATCTACTTTGGTTTTAGGTTAATGTTATTATAATAACAAAGATAGGCGATAATTGTTTAGAATACAGCACTAAGACTTAGGAATTGTAAACTATGATAAAGAATGTTTTTGTGTAAAAAAACGAAATATAGATGGTTCAAATCCTTCTTTAGCAAAATATATTTACAAATATTTTCATTGTTTTACTACAAATTGCTTTGTTATTTAATTTGAAATTTATATGTTTATAACAAATATATAAATGAGCAGTATCGATAAGTATAGGTGTTATGATTTCATACTTATGAGGAGTTTTTGTCTCACTCTCACTGTTGGTGATAACACCAATCTCTCGCTGTTGGTAATAACACCAACAGTGGGTCAATCAATCAATCAAAATTTATTTTAGAATATAGCACCAACACTTATTTGTAAACCATGGTAAAGAATTTTGGTTTCGGGAAAACTAAAGTCGTGGCTGGTTATAAGATTGTTTTTAACAGCGGTGTAATTGCCTTCTAAAGCCATTTTTTGACTCCCCATGTAATAATTAGCTCCAATATATCCCCAAACCGAGTTTCGCACTCTAAAGCTAATTTTAGAGCCAAAAATAAATCCGTAGCCAAAAAAATCTTTGTCGATGCTTACATTAGTGTTTACAAAATCATAATTATTGGCTTGGGCAATCATATTGTTAAAATTACCATAGATAATTTTTGTGTTAAAACTTGTGAAAGCAAAACCTCCTCCAGAAATTTCAAATTTTATGTTTTTAAATGGCAATACAAATCCTGGTAATACATTAATTTCAAATGATTGAAAAGATCCGACAAGTGGAATGTTTGATTTATATTGAGTTGGAAAACCTGACATGCTCATACCACCAATATTAGACAGTCCTATACCAGGAGATATTTGCAAATATTTGCCAAACTTTATTGGTAAACTAATATTTATTGGAGCTATGGGGTTTGAAAAATAACCGTTTTTAGGAAAAAAATACGAAAAACCAACTGATTGCGAAAACATATAATTAATTCCAAGTATTGTAAATAATATAGTCGCAACAATCGTTTTTTTCATAATTTACAGATATTAAATTATATGTTTTTATTGATCAGATGTGCCTTCTTCCCAAAGTTTTTTACCGTTTTCGTACATTACTTTGCCGAGAATATCTCCGTTTTCGTCGTAAAATTCCCATAAGCCTTCTGCTACATCTTTCTCGTAATTTTTTGTATATCGTATTTTTCCGTTTTCGTAATAAACATTACTTGCACCAAATTTTAATCCGTCTTTATAGTATCCAACACTCCAGATATTGCCATTTTCGTATCGTGCTACCCATTTTCCATTTCGTCTTTGGTTTTCGAGAGGGCCTTCAATAAAAAGTTTACCATTTTGAAAAAATTGCTTTTCATACTTTACATCATTAGGGTTTTGAGGATCGCAATAATGTACTTTTAAAGGTTCTCCTGTATCAAATGTATCGACAACAAGAACAGTATATTTTTCTGCAAGAGTATCATTTTTAAGAATTTCAGGCAGATTGTCTTTGTCAGAAATTGATATTTTGTCATTTGTTGAATTTTTGTTTGCTTCGGTATTACCTTTGTTGTTGCCACAAGCGATTATAAAACAATTAACACATAAAATTATAATTGCTAAAACAGTAAGTTTGAAAAGTTTCATAAAATTATTTTTAAAAATTTAACGCAGTTTGATTATTTATGTAATTTTATTTGTCTTTTATTACATGTATATAAACTGGAAAGTGATCGCTGTATCCTCCCATATAAGTGTCTCCAACATACGTTCTAAATGGATAACCTTTAAATTTCCCTTCTTTTTGCATTAAAAATGGCTTGTTATATACAATTGTTTTATAATAAATATATCCTTTATTTTCTTTGTCAACGAATGCTGGTGATATTACAATTTGGTCAAATAAATTCCAATTATCTCTGTATGCGAGAGAACCAACACCTTTTTTATAAAGTTGCTCCATTGGATTAAATAATGTTCCATCCACAGCATTTTCTTTCTTTGCGGCTGTGCGAAGATGTTTTTTTACGCTGCTATTGATGGGATCATCGTTTAAGTCTCCCATACACACTATTTTTGCATTTGAATTATCATTGAGTATAGAATCAACAATGTATCTAGTTACGTCTGCTGCTGCCTCACGTTTTGGAGCACTTCTCTTTTCTCCGCCACTTCTTGAAGGCCAATGTAGGATAATAAAGCTCATTTCTTCACCATCAAACATACCTGTAACAAGTAATTGATCACGAGTTTTCCAATCTGGATCGTCCATATTAACACTATACATTGCTGTATTTGTAACTTTAAAATATTCCGGACGATAAATCAAAGCACAATCAACACCTCGATAATCTGGTCCATCAAAATGTACAATTTGATAATTATATTCTTTTATTGGTTTAGCATTAACGAGATCTTCTAAAACCGTCATATTTTCAATTTCGCTAAGACCAACAATTGCAGGTGCAGAGCCAGTAACATCAGCACCTAAACCTTTTATTACTTCCCCAATTCTATCCATTTTCGGAAAATATTTTTCAGTATTCCAATTCTTGTCACTTTCAGGTGTAAACTCATGGTTTTTGTATATATCAGGATCGTTTATTGTGTCAAATAAGTTCTCAATATTATAAAATGCAATAGTTGCTACTTTGTATTCTTTTTCCTGAGCAAACATTGCTGCTGTGAGAAAAATAAAAATCAGGCTTAATAAAATCTGTTTCATTATGTAGTAATTTATTAAATTAATAATTTTTGCTAAGATAATCAAAAATCAGACCTTCTTTGATAGAATAGTTTGATTGTATAAATTTTTTAATGTTAAGTTTGTCTAATAGATATTTAGTAATTACTGATGATATAGGGATTAACTGTACTCTGATAATCTCCATACCAAGCATGTTTTTTCTTTGTTCAAAATTGTAATTGATTAGTTTTTCGTGTGTTTTTTCAAAATAATTGATGTCTATAACATTATAGGGTGCATCTTCGCACAAATTTATGTTAAATTCATATTTTATTAAATTTGCAAATGTCTCGTAAGAGCCTGACGAACCTATTATTGTGTCTATCTTTAATGATTGACATAGATTTATCATATCAGATAAGTTTTCATCTAAAATTTGATTGATAATACTTATATCATTTGTGCTTAATGGGTCTGAAAATTTGTAACGATTAAGTAATCTAGCAACACCTATTTGAAAACTATGTGTAAATTTTACATCTGATGAGTTTGCAATAATAAATTCGATGCTACCTCCGCCAATGTCAATAATCAAGTTGTGTTTTTCAGTGAAATGTACTGCATTTTTTACTCCTGCAAAAACAAGAGATGCTTCGCGGTTTCCGTCAATTACTTCTATCTCAAATTCTGTTTTTGCCTTTATAGTTTGTAAAATTTCTTGTTGGTTTTTTGCACTTCTAATTCCGCTAGTGGCAGTTGCAATAACTGTTTTTACACCTAATTTTTGTATTGTAAGTCTATAATTTTGAAGTACATTAACAAGATTCTCAATAGTTTTTTCTGGAATTATGTTATTTTGCTTATCATCTTTATTTATTAAGCTAATAGGCTGTTTTTCTCGATGTATAAAACATATATCTGTTGTGTTGCTATGCTCAGCGATAAGCAAATTGCAAGTGTTTGTACCAATATCGATAGAGGCTATTTTCACTAGTTTTTATATTTAAGCCATTTCCAAAGTTCTTTATAAGTTACTTTTTTGCCGTACATAAGTATTCCGACTCGGTATATTTTTGCTGCAAACCATGTCATAAAAATAAAGCTTAACACTAATAATCCCATAGAAATAATTAAATCGGCAATTGGTACGCCAAATGGGATTCTAACCATCATTACAATTGGCGATGTAAATGGAATAATTGAGAACCAGTATGCAAGACTACCCGAAGGATTGTTAATGGCCGAAATCATAACAATAATTCCTAAGACCAGCGGAATTGTAATTGGCAGCATAAACTGCTGTGTATCGGTTTCGTTATCAACGGCTGATCCAACAATTGCAAAAAGAGCCGCATAAAGTAAATATCCACCAAGAAAATAAAATAGGAATAATGAAATAATAGCAACATAATTTACTGAATAAACCGCTTTGAATATTTCCTCGAATTGCATAGCATTTTCATCTTGAGGATTTCCAGTATTATCTAATTGCGATCCCATTGTCATTGGGTTTTGTGAAGTGTCAGCTAAATTATAATCTTTTAGCAATAGTGATTGACCAACAGCTACTAGTCCAATTGTAAGCACAACCCATAATACAAATTGAGTTAATCCCACCAAAGCGACACCAATAATTTTTCCCATCATCAGTTGAAATGGCTTAACCGAAGACACAATAACTTCGATAATTCTATTTGATTTTTCTTCAATTACACCACGCATAACTTGTGAACCGTACATAAATACGAACATATAAATTAGAAAACCGCAAATATATCCGATAATCATTGCAATTTCTGTTGATGATTCTTTTTCGCTACCGTCTTCGCTTAGTGTTGTTGTTACAACATTTATGTTTGTGTTGACAACCATAAGAATTTCGTCAACATCATTTTGAGATATACCAAGGTCTTCGGCTTTTTTACTTAGCTTAATATCTTCTATATGCTTTTCAATTCCGTTAGCAATATGCATTTTGAGCCCCATGTTTGGTTGCTGATAAGATAAAAGTTGTACCGAGCCTCTATTCCCTTGCACTGCAGTATGAGGAATATACAATAATGCGTAATAATCAGATTCTTTAAGGTCGGCTTTTGCTTGGGTAAGATTATAGCTTACAGTAGAGGAATCAAAATATTTATCAGAAACGAATTCGAAGTTAATATATTCGGTGTTTTTTAGCGATTGATCAAAAATGCGATTTTCGTCTATTACAGCAATTTTTTTAAAATCATCGCTTTCCATTTTCATAAGAATAACTGGTGCAATCATCAATGCTGCAAATAATATTGGTCCTAAAATAGTCATTATAATAAATGTCTTCTTTTTGACTCTAGTACTGTATTCTCGTTTTATTATTAAACCTATTTTGTTCATAGTTTTGTTATTATTCGGTTACTGAATTAGTATCTCCCACTACTTTGATAAAAATATCATTCATGCTAGGCAAGTTTTTGCGAAAAGATGAAATTGTGCCATGTTGCATCATCCTTTTAAGCAGGTCGTTACTGGTCATTTGATCATTTAGTACTTCTACAGTAAGATTTCCGCCCGTTTTAGATTCGTTAAGCTCCAATATTTTATAATCTGATGTTAAAGTTGTCTCTAATTTATTAAAGAAACCATCGTACTCAAGCTCATAAATAGGAGCGGAGTGTTGTTCACGCACCATGTTTATATCTCCTTCTAATATTTTTTTTGATTTGTTAATCAATGCAATATGGGAGCATAGTTCTTCGACAGATGACATGTTATGAGTAGAGAAGATAATAGTTGCACCCTTGCGATTTAATTCTTGTATTTCGTTCTTTATAGTATTTGCGTTAATAGGGTCAAAACCGCTAAAAGGCTCATCAAATATAAGTAGCTCTGGTTTATGAAGAACTGTGGTTATAAATTGCACTTTTTGTTGCATCCCTTTCGATAACTCTTCTACTTTTTTGTCCCACCACGCCTGAATTTCAAACTTTTCGAACCAATACTTTAGTCCCGTAAGAGCATCTTTTTTGGACATCCCTTTTAGTTGACAAAGATAAAGTGATTGTTCACCAACACTCATTTTTTTGTAAAGTCCGCGTTCTTCAGGTAAATATCCGATTTGAGCAATGTGTTTTGAGCTTAATTTTTTTCCATTAAACCAAACTTGTCCAGTATCGGGGGCAGTTATTTGATTGATAATTCTGATAAGTGTTGTTTTGCCTGCTCCGTTTGGCCCCAATAGCCCATAAATACTGCCTTTGGGTACTTCTATCGTAACATTGTCAAGAGCCAAGTGATTAGAGAATTTTTTAACAATGTTTTCTGCAATTAGTGTATTCATTTTATGATATTTTCAGAATTTTTAAAACTATAAATTATATTATGATTATTTTTTTAACGACCTTCTACCTCAAGAAGATTAGTGAATTTTTTAAAGATTTTTAAAACTGCAAATATTGCAAATCCAATTCCAAACACAATTATCCATGGTAAATCGAGATAAAATTGCTTATAAACAATTGCAAAA
The DNA here is from genome assembly GCA_028702535.1 of Bacteroidales bacterium. Classification (GTDB taxonomy): domain Bacteria; phylum Bacteroidota; class Bacteroidia; order Bacteroidales; family ML635J-15; genus Bact-19. The sequence goes on along the minus strand of JAQVOR010000063.1, from coordinate 1,124 downwards.
GCTATTACACGAAATAATGTCATTATCATTATTAGATTAAAAAAGCCATTGTATTCGCGTTTTAAAACGTTTTTTACCGAAAAATTAAGTTCTGATTTGCGATAATTTGAAAATTTAGGAAAGAAAGCTGGAGTTTTTTCTGCCCATGCAAAATAAGATTTTTCAAATTTACGACGTAAAAAAGCTTCTTCGGCAAACATTATTCTTTCATAATATATCCAATAAAATGCACAAAAAAATAATGCAAACCACAAGTCGGTTATCATTAAAACTGGTGCAAGCCACATAAAGAAATTACCAAGATATAAAGGGTGTCTTACCATGGAATATATTCCTGATGTGTTTAGTTTTTCGGCTACCTGTCCTGCACTAGTATTACGTCCACTGGTACCTTTTGGAGTAAAACCAACGGTAAAAATGCGAATCCCAAGTCCTAATAATCCAATAGCAAGAAAAATTAAATCTAACCACCAAACATTAACTTGACCACGTTCGTAAGTTAAAAAAACATACCATGCTAAACCAGGTACAAATATTATCAAAGGTAAAAAACTTCGATATTTGAATAACCAGTTTCCCTGTTTTTCGATGCTCTCTAATAAAGCCATAAATCTTTTTTAATTATGCACAAAAATATTGTTTCTTTTTGATTTATAATAATTATGTACGGATATTTTTGTTTGTGGTTCATTTATCAATAATAATTTTCTGGGGTGTAGGTAAAATTGGTGAATTTTGCCTGCATCATTTCCCAATTCAATAAAAACTTAGTGCATCGCTCTTGACCATTTATGACGGTGCAGCCTCTTGACTATTTATGACGGCGCAGCCTCCTGACTATTTATGACCTCACTCCGCACTTTTTCCTTTTTCCCCACCCACACCCTTTTGTTCCCTAAATGGAGGCCTACACACCTGTTGCATGCAGCATTAGCGTCGGACTTCCCCTTTAAGAGGGGTCAGGGGTAGCGTTGGCAAGCGTATGTTGCAACACTTACTTTTTTCTCTTAATCCCTTAATGTTAAAAAAAACTTGGAGGGAGCGGTAGCGAACGACAAGTTCCAACTTTTCACTCTTCACTTTTCACTCCTCACTCCCCACTTTAGCTCACTCCCCACTCCCCA
>JAQVOR010000062.1 GCA_028702535.1 Bacteroidales bacterium | reverse complement strand
TTTCGCCAAAATACCGTCGATTAAACATGTAGCAAAATTCATTGAGATAGCTCTGCAAGTATTCTGGCTGAATGTCATGAAACGTATTTAAAAGCATTCTCTTAGCATTGCTTATCGCAATATGAACCCATGGAAGAGCTTTTCCGACATCTTCTTTTTTTATCACTTTAGGGCGATGTTCCTTAACCAATGTTTTAAGATTAGTGTAGGAAGTGGAATTATCGGAATCGATAACAGCTTCTTTATCAACATGTTCAACAACTTTAGTGTCAATCGTAGACGCTTTCAAATCTTCTATTACAAACATTTTGATATGTCCTACCTTTCGAGGTTTCCCTCGTTTGGTTGTTGCACCTTCAATTGGTATACTTTCAGCCATTACTAATACTTTAGTCTTCTTTTGGCTACCTCTACCTCTTTTTAGAGGCTTACTTTTTTCTTCTTCCTTCATTTCGGTAGAGAAAAAAACCTTCGTCAAGCTCAATTATTTCTTTAAGTTCATATTCAGTATCTCGCTTTCCCATTGCCAAACGAAGTTTGTGAAGCATTGCCCATATTGGGTTATAAGTAGAGTGTCCCAACTGACGTTGAAGTTCTAGGGCAGAAAAAGTTTTTTTGTGGAGGTCAACAAGTGAATTGCAATAAACCAATACCGAAAAGGTAACTGGCTGCCGTGCATAACTGTATTACTTCGCAAACTCTGTCGGTATTTACAACGTTTACACTCAAAGTTTTCCTTGTCTGATTTCCAATAATGTTCAGTACTCCCACATTTTGGACAAACCACTCCTTGTTGCTCTCTGGATTCCTTCCACTTAGCCTTACATGAGGCCTCATCTGGATACTGAGCGATAAAATTTAATAGATTCATAAATGGAAGTTTCTTTAATTGTAATGCAAAGATAAACAATTTAGGTAAAACATCGAGTATTCTTTAAATTTTTAATATCAGACATAAACGACATTATGGACTGCTCTGGTAAGCAAAGTTTAAAATCGACAATATAGGAAGATAAGTGAGAAATTTCTGTATTTCCAGCTGAAAGACAATTACCAAGTTGATTACGAATATATCCAGACATTATATGTTCTGCAATGTCCTTGTCTCTAGAGTCAGTCTTGGACTCAATAATTTCATTTAGTTTAATCTGCAATTCATCGTTGATTGTACTTTCCTGAAATATGATAATACTTGCATCGTCTTCAAACTTCGTACTATTTTTCTCAATGAAAGAACTGAGTAATTCATGAGAGACTTCTGCTTTAAGGAACTCTCCTATCTGATTCTCAAAACCAGCTAGCTCATACATTCCATCACTGCATAGGATCAGCGAATCTCCATTATTTAAGGACATAAATTTTGGATTAATAATAGCGCCGTTATAACCAAGTGCATTTGTCAAACCGTTTCTTATTACAAAAACTCCATCCTTCTTTATAATTTTACCATCACGTCCACGCATTATTACAGCTTTAATCGAATCTTGGCTAATTTGCTTTAGTTTATTGTTAACAAATCCATAAAACCTGCTATCGCCAATGCTATCCCAGATAATCTCACCAGTAAGTGTATTTATAACTATTGCAACAAGAGTTGCCATCATACCTGTATGAGATGGGTTTTCAGGAAAAGAGACATCCTGGTCTGCCTGTTTTAAAGCAAAGACAAAACGTTCTTTAAGTTGCATTGCTTCTGCATTTACAAAGTTTTCAAAAAAAGACTCACATGCCGTTTTAGACGCAATATAGTCATGATGACGAGAGCCAACTCCATCCGACAAAACTAATAATACAAAGTCACCCACAACAGTGGTTTTTATATAATCACCACATTGAACTTTTCCCGAATCAGCCCTTAAGTCCGAAATTATGCAATTCATATCAATATTTTTCTAAAAATATTTTAAGTGTAAAAATAACAAAAAACATTATCTTTTGCATTCGATTGTTTTATATCTTTAGCAGGATAAAACAAAGAAAGCCATCACTTTTGCTTTGCAAATTTTATTAAAAGTCCTCAAAATCAGAAACAAAGATTCTTAGATTTTGAGGACTTTTAATAAAAAAAAACCGCTACTGCGGTTTTGTGATGCTCTTCTTTGTAGCGAGAGGCGGACTTGAACCGCCGACCTCGTGATTATGAATCACGCGCTCTAACCAGCTGAGCTACCTCGCCATTATTTCAAATTCCGTTTTGTTTTTAACGGACTGCAAAAATAGTTAATTTAATTAAAATTCAAAATAAAGTTGCAAACTAATTTTTATTTTTATAAATTGCAACGGATTAAATTGCTTATCAACCAATTATTTAGTATCTAATAATGATTTTATGACAAAAATAGAATTGGAATTTTTATTTAACTGCTCAGACAGGATTTTATACAACCGTTTAAGTACAGCTAGTGGTCTTGGTGAATGGTTTGCCGATGATGTAAAAGTTGAAGCCAATATTTTCACTTTTATTTGGGAAGGTGTCGAAGAACAAGCAGTGCTATTAGGGAAAAAAAACTTGTGCTATGCAAAGTTTAAATGGCTTGACAGTGAGCCTGATACATATTTTGAATTTATGATTCAAACACATGACATAACAAATGCAATATCACTTATTATTACCGATTTTACCGAAGATGACGAGAAGCAAGAAAATATTGAACTTTGGGAAACACAAATAAATAATTTAAAACATCTTTTAGGAGCATAAGAATACCATGATTTTTCTTACTTTTGCATGTCATTAGATTTAGACATGCTTAAACAGTTACATAAATATATCGTCAAATCCTTTATTGGGCCGTGGATAATCACATTTCTGATATGTGTTTTTTTGCTGCTAATGCAATTTTTGTGGAAATATATTGACGACTTAGTTGGCAAAGGCTTAGAATGGAATGTAATTGTAGAACTTTTATTTTATGCCTCACTTACGCTCGTACCTTTGGCATTACCACTTTCAATTTTGCTTGCTACAATTATGACTTTTGGCGGCTTTGGTGAAAGGAATGAGCTTTTCGCAATGAAATCGGGTGGTATTTCTTTGTATAGAATCATGTATCCTCTTATAATATTTAATATTATTATCAGCCTCGGAGCATTTTACTTTGCAAATAATTTATTGCCATACACAAACCTCAAAATGAGGTCTTTACTTTTTAGTATTCAACAACAAAGACCCGAAGTTAATATTCGTAACGGAATTTTTACCGAGCCAGTAGATAATTTAAGCATCAAAGTCAATCGAAAGTATCGTAACAACAATACCCTCGAAGGAGTTCTTATTTATGACCACAGGAGTCTAACGGGAAACAACAACGTAACTACTGCAAAAGCTGGTAACATAAAAATTACCGAAGATAAAACTGTTCTTATAATGGAGCTTTTTGATGGATTTAGGTATGAAGATTTAAAACTTGATAAGAATAAGAAAAAAAGCAATAAAACAAGACCTCATCAAACATCTAAATATAAAAAACAAATAGTTTATATAGAGCTTGATGGCTTAGGATTAGACAGAAGTAACGAAGAGCTATTTAAAAATGGTTTCGAGATGTTGAACAACAAACAATTGCAATTTGCTATTGACTCTTTAACAAATAATTTATATAATCGTGAGTACGAGATTTGGTTCAATTTAAAAAAATATTCACTTTTTAAAGGTGAGGCACAATGGCTTAATCAGAGTGATGAAGAAAAACAACTTGCTCAAATAATAGTTACAGAGTTAAGCATTGCCGATTCAAATTTTTCAATAAATATTGACAGCATTTTTCATTATTTAAACGTCAATCAAAAAAATAAAGTTGTCGATTTTGCTTTAAATTACAGTAGAGCAGCAAAGCAATTTGTCGAAGTTAGCGATATCGAAGTTCAAGGTTATAAAAGGTGGATAGCTAGACATGACATAGAGTGGCATAGAAAATACATGCTTTCACTTGCATGTTTACTGTTTTTTCTTGTTGGTGCGCCTTTGGGTGGGATTATACGGAAAGGAGGATTTGGGGTACCAGTTATTATTTCGGTATTTATCTTTTTAATTTATTATATTATCTCAATAACATTCGAGAAAACAGTTCGAGAGCTTGTTCTAGCACCAGAAATTGGAATGTGGATTAGCAGCTTTATGCTGATACCAATAGGAGCTTTTTTAATTTATAAAACTGCTAATGACTCTATGAGAATAAGCCCTCATTTCTATCTAAAATTAGGAAACCTTTTTCGAAAAAAACAAAAACAATGATATTTGAAATTTTTATTGTTACTTTGCAAATGATATAAGTGGGATATGATATGAGGATATTAATACTTACCAATAAAATGCCATACCCTCCAAGAGATGGAGGTTCAATAGCAAGCCTTGCCTTGTCCGAAGCTCTGACCGATGTCGGAAATCAAGTAACAATATTGTCGATGAATACTAACAAACACTTTGTCAGACAAGACGAGTTACCTGCAAAATTGACTCAAAAAATTAAATTTATCATTGTTCCTATTAATACAGATATTAGTTTTAATGAGCTTCTAACAAATTTACTTTTCTCAAAAAAACCATACAATGCCGAGCGTTTTATTTCAGATAACTATAAAACTGAGCTTGAAAAAGAGCTAAAATCCGAAAATTATGATTTAGTTCAACTCGAAGGTTTATATCTGTGTCCATATATTGATACAATCCGACAAAACTCAAATGCTAAGATTGCTCTCCGTTCTCATAATATCGAACATGAAATTTGGCAAAGAGCTGCTACGAATGAAAAAAACCTTGTAAAAAAAGGATATAAAAATATCTTAAAGAAAAGAATCAAGAATTTTAAACTCGATTATCTAAATAAATATGATTTTTTAGTACCTATAACTGAACGAGACGGAAAAAAATACAGTAATTTAGGAAACATCAAGCCTATTCACGTTACACCCCCTGGAATAGACGGGATTAATTACATCAAAGATGACACTAATTCAAAATTTCCAGGTATTTTCCATATTGGAGCTTTAGACTGGATACCAAACCAAGAAGGCTTACGCTGGTTTATTGATAATGTATGGATAAAATTCAAAAAAAATTATCCGCAATTTGAGTTTTACTTAGCCGGCAGAAATGCTCCTAAACGATTTGAAAAATATTTGGCGGATAAACAGATAGTTTATTTAGGTGAAATTGAAAATGCGAACAAATTTATCAACGAAAATTCAATAATGATTGTTCCATTACTATCAGGAAGCGGAATGAGAATTAAGATTATCGAAGGTATGGTTTTAGGCAAAAGTATTATTACTACTTCAATTGGTGCCGAAGGTATTCCAACAACAGACGGTGAAAATATTTTAATTGCCGATAACCCACAAACTTTTTACGAAAACTTAGAAAGAATTTGTCTCAATATAGAGCTTCATAAAAAAATATCATCAAATGCTATCGAGTTTGTCAACACGAACTTCGACAATATCAATATTGCTAAAAATCTTACAGAATTTTATAAAAATAACATTAACGCATGATTATTTTGCAAATAATATTATGGACTTGTGTTGCATTGGTTTTTCACACCTATGTAGCTTATCCATTGATATTAAAACTATATTGCAAAAATAAAACATCTTTTAAGGAAAAATCATATTTTGCTCCTAATGTTTCGATTATAATGTCATTATTTAACGAAGAAGACGTAATCGCAGCAAAAATTGACAGTATAATTAATTCTGATTATCCCACCGATAAAATTCAACTTATAATCGGCTCCGACAATAGCAGCGACAAAACAGATACAATAGTAAATGATTACGCTAATAAGCATAAGTTTATAGAATTTATAAGCTTTTCAGAGAGACAAGGGAAATCAAATGTAATAAACGCACTTATCAACAAGGCTAAAGGAGAAATACTAATCCTTTCCGACGCTAATGTAATGTTTGACAAAAACACTATCAAAGAATTAGTTAAGCCATTTGCAGATGAGCGTATTGGACTTGTTGATACTAGAATGACAAATACTGGAATCAAAAAAGAAGGAATATCAATTCAAGAAAAATCGTATATTTCGAGAGAAGTAATGATAAAAAATTGTGAAGGACTATTATGGGGAACAATGATGGGTCCTTTTGGTGGATGTTTTGCTATTAGAACACAATTATATAGCCCAGTACCTGTTAATTTCCTTGTTGATGACTTTTATATCTGTATGAAAGTTCTTGAAAAGAAATACAGAGCCATTAATCGTCTCGAAGCAGTAGTTTATGAAGATGTGTCGAATAATCTTTCTGATGAATTTAGACGTAAAATTAGAATAGCAACAGGGAATTTTCAAAACCTATGGGAATTTAAAAATCTACTATGGCCACCTTTTACTGGTCTTGCATTTAGCTTTTTATCACATAAAATATTACGATGGTTAACCCCTTTATTCATGATTTTTGCGTATATTAGCAATTTTTTACTCGCATTTTGTTACGAGTTCTATTTTTATATGCTACTAGCGTATAATTTTATTTTTATTCTACTAATAGCTGACTTTTTACTTAAGAAATTTAAAATACATAATATATTTTTGCGTTTTATAACACATTTTATGTCAATGAACTTAGCTTTGCTGATAGGAATGTTTAAAGCGATGAAAGGAGTTAAAACAAATGTCTGGAAACCAACAAAAAGAAATCAATAGACCATTAGATACTATTGAAGAAGCAATAGAAGATATTAAAAATGGGAAAGTAATCATTATTATAGATGATTATGATCGTGAAAATGAAGGCGATTTTGTTGTCGCTGCCGAAAAAATCACACCCGAGATTGTCAATTTTATGGCAAGATACGGGCGAGGATTAATTTGTACGCCACTAACCGAAAGTCGTTGCAAAGAACTTGATTTAGATTTAATGGTAGGCAAAAACACAGCCTTACACGAAACACCTTTTACAGTATCGGTTGACCTTAACGGAGATGGCTGCACTACAGGAATTTCTACTAGCGATAGAGCTAAAACAATAAAATCTTTGGTCGATGAAAACACCAAACCCACAGATTTAGGACGACCAGGACACATTTTTCCGCTTATGGCTAAGGAAAACGGTGTATTAAGACGTAGCGGACACACAGAGGCGGTTGTCGATATTACACGTCTTGCTGGATTGAAACCAGGAGGAGCTTTAGTTGAGATTATGAATGACGATGGAACAATGGCACGATTACCAGAATTAATGAAAATAGCCGACAAATTTCATCTGAAAATTATCAGTATCGAAGATTTAATTAAATATCGCTTAAAAACTGACAGTTTAATTGAAAAAGGAGTCAGAGTAAAACTCCCAACAAAATATGGCTTTTTTGAGATGATTCCATTTAAACAAAAAAGTAACAATCTCGAACATGTTGCCTTAATAAAAGGCACTTGGGAATCCGATGAAACAATAACAGTCAGAGTGCACTCTAGCTGTGTTACTGGAGATATTTTTGGCTCGCTAAAATGTGATTGCGGAAACCAATTGCACGAAGCTATGAGAATTGTTGAAAAAAAAGGCAAAGGAGTTATAATTTATCTAAACCAAGAAGGACGTGGAATTGGATTGATGAACAAAATTGCTGCATATAAACTGCAAGAAGACGGACTTGATACTGTCGAAGCAAATGTACATTTAGGATTCGAACCCGACGAAAGAGATTACGGCGTTGGTGCTCAAATACTTAGAAGTATCGGCGTTTGTAAAATGAAGTTATTGTCCAACAATCCACGTAAACTAGCTGGACTAAAAGGATATGGACTTGAGATAGTGGAAACACAACATATCGAAATAAAACCAAATAAATATAACAAGTTTTATCTCGAAACTAAAAAAAATAAAATGGGGCACGAATTAGATCTTGATGACAACTAATAAACCAAATATTGTTTTTATGGGGACGCCAGAATTTGCTGTCTCCTCGCTAAAAATTCTACTTGATAATGATTATAATATCAAAACCGTTATTACAGCACCCGACAAACCTGCTGGCAGAGGAAAGAAAATACAATTCTCAGATGTTAAAAAGTTTGCTCTCGAAAACAATCTAAAAATACTGCAACCTAACAATCTGAAAGCAGAAAATTTTCTAAATGAGCTAAAAACACTTAATGCTGATTTATTTATAGTCGTTGCGTTTAGAATGCTGCCGAGACAGGTTTGGAAACTGCCTAAATTAGGAACATTTAATTTACATGCCTCACTCCTGCCCGATTACCGAGGGGCTGCTCCAATAAATCATGCAATTATTAATGGAGATACAAAAACAGGAGTTACCACTTTTTTTATTAACGAAGAAATTGATAAAGGGAGTATAATATTCCAAGAAAATGTCGAAATAAAACCTAAAGACAATGCTGGAGATTTGCACGATAAACTTATGTACATTGGTGCTGAGCTGGTTTTAAAAACTGTAAAAGCAATTGAGAACAATAATATTCAGGTTCACAAACAGGAGAAATTTAATAATAACAATTTACATCCTGCACCAAAAATTTACAAAGAATTTTGTCGCATAGACTGGAATATGCCTGCAGAAAAAATCAATAATCTTATTAGAGGTTTATCGCCTTATCCGGCAGCATGGACAATACTCAATTGCCCAGAAAATGTGCAAGTAAAATTGTACGAGACTTCTATTATTATTGAAGGTCATCAACATAAAATTGGAACTATAATTACTGATAATAAAACTTATTTAAAAGTAGCGGTAAAAAATGGGTTTATTACTGTGTCGGAACTTCAAATTCAAGGAAAAAAACGCATGAAGGTAAAAGAATTACTTAACGGTTATAAATTTACCAACAATGATGCTTTCGAATAAAAATCTATGCGTTTTTTACTTGCTTTTTATATAGTGCAATAGCTAAACCATCAACTAAGCCAATTTTTGGAGCTACAATTGTATCAATATTTCCCCATTTCATAATATAATTAAAAATCCGTGCAGCAGGAATTATAACATCAGCTCGGTCGGGACGCAAAGTGTATATTTCAATTCTCTCTTCATAGGAATGTTTCTCTAATTCGCCAACAGAGTTCTTAATTTGTTGTCGAGTTATTGTATAGTCGTTATTTCCAAACAATCCAGTTAATTTAATAATATTCCCTCCCGAACAAATACAGTTGATATTTTCATCAGTATCTCGTACAGATTGCAGCCAATCTTTAAGTTTATCCCATTCAGAAGAATCAACTTGATCAAATAAATATTTTATTGTTCCAATCTTAAAAGACATAGAAGAAATGAATTTTTCCTTTTTAAAAAACGAGCACTCTGTGCTACCTCCCCCAACATCAATATACAATGTATTATCATATTTTTTATTGATATAAATATTATTCGCCTGACTTAATATTTCGGCTTCACGAATTCCGTCAATAATTTTTAAATCTATCCCTGTTTCATCTTTAATAGCTTTTAATACTATTTTACTGTTTGAAGCTTCACGTAAAGCGGCAGTAGCACAAGCATCATAATCAACAGGCTGATAAATATCCTTAATTAACTCGTAAGCTTTAAATGTTTTAATAAGCATTTCGATTTTTTCGTCAGTAATATATCCTTTTTCAAAAACGTCCATGCCAAGACGTAAAGGCACTCTAACCAAAGCAATTTTACTAGCATAAATTAGATTGTTCTTTTCAAATACATGCGAGATAAGTAATCTACCTGCATTAGAACCAATATCAACAGTTGCAAAATTTAAACTCATGAGTTAAGTATTTTTAAATAATTATAAACTTCATATTGTGTCCGCACTTTTTCTGTTTCTCGTGTTTCTCTAATTACATTATGCTCATTACTACTCCAATCTCTGGCTTTAGTATTATCCCTAAATTGGATATCAAAAATATCTACTAATTCCTTTTGTATCTCTTTCGAATAAATTGGCACACATACTTCGATGCGAGTATCGAGATTACGAATCATAAGATCACTTGAACCTATATATATTTTATTATCATTATTATTACAAAACATATATACCCTAGAATGTTCAAGAAACTTATCGACTATTCCAATAGTTTGCAAATTTTTATTTGTGTGGGATATAAGACTACATGCCGCTCTGGCACTAATTCTTACATTAACTCCAGCCTCAGCCGCTTCTTTAATTTTATCAATAAATATAGAATCGGTAAAGCTATTAAGTTTGATATTTATCCATGCTGGTAAGCCGGATTGAGCATTTTTAATTTCATTTTCAATCAAATCCATAAAAAGATTTCGAGTATATAAAGGGCTAACAACCAAATGATCAAAATTGATAATTTGATAAGCCGACTCGATCAAATAAAACACTTTTCCTACTTCAATACATAGCTCCTGATTTGCAGTTAATAAGGATAAATCACTGTATAACTGAGCCGTTTTTTCATTAAAGTTACCTGTGGATATATTTGAATAGTAATAATTTACACCATTTTCTTTTGCTCTGATGAGAATTAGTTTTGAGTGTACTTTAATACCCGATATTGTTTTTATTATTTTAACGCCTGCATCTTCAAGTTGATTTGTCCAATAAATATTTTGCTCTTCGTCAAATCTAGCTTTAAGTTCTAAAAATGCAGTAACACTTTTCCCATTTCGGGCAGCATTAATAAGTGCAGATATAATTTTTGAGTCGTTAGCTAAACGATACAAAGTAATTTTAATTGATTTTACTTTAGGATCAACAGAAGCTTCCCGAAGCATATTTACAATAACACTAAAAGAATTATAAGGATAATGCAGAAGTATATCTTTCTTTTTTACTGAAGATAAAATTCTGACCTTATTTTTTATATGCCTATGCGACAAAGCTTCAATTTTTTTATATACAAACTCGTCTCCTAATAATTTGGGGAAATTCATAAAATCTTTTGAGTTATGATATCTTTCTCCCTTTATAGCATTTTTGCTAGTTTTTATTTTAAGACAATTAGTTACCAGGCTCACTAAAGGATGAGGCATATTTTTATCGTGAATAAATCGAACTGGCGCACCGGTTTTTCGTTTTTTAATACTTTCTGCAACTATATCTATAAAGCTTTTTGACACATTACCATAAAGATCAATTTCGGCATCTCTGGTAATTTTAATTGTATATGCGTTAAAATGAGAATATCCAAATACTCCAAAAATATCTGACAAACAATATCTAATTATATCATCAAGTCTGATTACAAATTTTTTGTTCTCAAATGAAGGCAACACAATAAATCTCGGCATTTTATCATCAGGAATCTGAATTAATGCAAACTCGTGCTTTTCATCGCTATCTTTTTTACTTAAATCGACTGCCAAATAAATAGTTCCGTCTGGCAAACTACTCAAATCTGTACTACGTTTTAAGATTAAAGTAAAAAGACCAGGCAAAATATGTTTATGAAAATAATCCTTTACAAATATTTGTTGTTGCTCATTAAGTTCAGTTTCATTTAAAATAGAAATCCCCTTTTGCTCTAATTCTTTTAATACTTGAGTCTTAATATTATTAAATTCCAACTGACGCATACCAATATAAGAAACTATCTCTTGCAGCAATTCTTCAGACTTTTTTACCTTTTCGGGATAATTCTTTCGATTAAATTCTATAAGCCTATTTATAGAAGCAACCCTTACTCTGTAAAATTCATCAAGATTATTTGAATATATACCAAGGAATTTTAATCTTTCAAGTAATGGCACTGTATTATCGGCGGCCTCTTGCAACAATCGGCTATTAAAGTGCAACCAGCTTATCTCTCTGTTAATAATTTCCATAAACCACACATTTTTACACAAAGATAAACAAGATTTGAATTAGATTTAACTTTTATTATAAATTAATACCTTATACTTGTATGACGAAATGATAAAAAATATTTCAGCATGATTATTGAATAACTCAAATAAACAGACATTATGGAAAACTCTTATGACCTAACAACTTACACTGGATTAAATAAAACTTTAAGTCTTATAAAAAAATACGGCTGGATTATAAATCCAATACCTTGGTTAATTTACAAAGCACTTAGCCCCGAATTATCAACCGAAAAGCAAGTAGATGCAGCAAAAACACTAATAGAAGCAGGTAAAAAAAATGGGGTAAAAAGAATGCGTATAAAAATTGGACATAAAGCTGGTCTTGAACTTAGTACACTAATGCAAGGCTTTCCTATTAAAGTGATGATGGGCAATAATGGAATTGCAGAAGTAGAAGTCGATTACGAAAATAATCAAGGAGGTAGTAGCGAGAGTATAATTAAAACATAATTAGTACTTGTCTATAATAATCAATAGTGCGAAGAGAAAGAAAGAGTTTCGGATTTGAACGAGTTTACTCCCTGCGGTCGTGAGCTCGCCTGCGGCTCGGTTCGGGTTTGAAAGGGTTTCGGGTTGAAAGAGTTTCGGGTTTCGGGTTTCGGGTTTCGGGTTTGAACGAGTTTACTCCCTGCGGTCGTGAGCTCGCCTGCGGCTCGGTTCGGGTTTCGGGTTTGAAAGGGTTTCGGGTTTGAACGAGTTTACTCCCTGCGGTCGTGAGCTCGGTTCGGGTTTGAAAGGGTTTACTCCCTGCGGTCGTGAGCTCGCCTGCGGCTCGGTTCGGGTTTACTTAAAGTTCATACTGTCAACCTTTTATTTCCAGATTAACGTGTTTGCATTATAAAACTTTTCCAAACATTAAGGATCTCAGGAAAATTCTCTCTGCCAAAACCTATTCTAACATGCGAATTACCATAATCAAACATTTCTGAGGGAATCATCATTATGCCACAACTACTAACCAATTTTTCGCAATAAGTGTATGCTGATTCTTTAATTTTCAATTTCACAAGAGCCGTAGAGCAAGCATTTGTGTCTCCAAACTCTAATAATTCAGAATTTTCTGCAACAAAACTTTTAAATATGTCTTTATTAGATATGATTTTTTGAATATTTGGCTGAATGAATTTGTCTTTATGATTCAAAGCTATACATGTAAGTACCTCACCAGCAGCATTATTGCAAATAGAAAGATAATCTTTAAACGCAAGTACATCGTTAAGGATATCGGTACGCTTTGTGGCAAGCCAACCAAACCTCATACCAGCCAAACCAAAAGATTTAGCCATACCCCATAAACTTATAGCATTTTCGTAAATATCACAGATTGCTGGAATTTCATCTTTAGGCTCATGAATAATTTGGTGATACATCTCATCAGAAAACAGAATGATGTTTTTGCGTGCAGCAATTTCTACAATTTTGTTAAGGTCGGTCATAGTAGGGATAAATCCCGTTGGATTATGAGGAAAATTAACAATTATCAGTTTTGTTTTATCGCTTACTAATTCATTAAGTTTATCTGGATTATAATAGAAAGTCGAATTTGTATCTTCAGGTAACCAAAACTTAATTTTCGCCCCAATACTTTCGGCGACCTGATACAAACTTTGATATGCTGGAGCCATACAAACAACTTCATCGCCTCGTTCTAAAAGCACATTCATCAAGATATAGTTTGCTTCACCTGGCGACATCACAAGAATATCTTCAGGATTTATTGTAAGATGTTGATTTGAAATTGACTCTCTTAAAAATTCAGAACCTGCGGAATCCGTATATCCAAACTTTAGATTATTCCACAAATTTAGCTCTTCTTTGCTTGCACAAAAAAGGATATACTCAAGACTATATCCATCACAATCAGAGCTTGATATTAAATATTTTGCATTAAATTCATACTTTGCAAAATATCGTTCTAATTTAAATGGCTTAATTTTCATATTATAATTTGACTTTGTATTAATTAAATAAAAAAATATCCACAAATAAGACTTTACCCTTATTGGGAATTATTCAGTTGCTAAATTACTACAAATTTCAATTATATTAAAATATCATCGATAATAATTTATGAAAAAGGAATTATTGCAAGCATGGATATATTATCTTTTAAACACAAAAATATTAGCATAATAAGGCAAATCGGAGTCTATAAAAACAACATATTTACCAGATTTATTTTCATCATTTTGGAATTTATAGATTCCTTGTTTTAAGCCATCTATGACTTCAAATTCATAATCAACTTTTAATAAATACTCTTCGCTATCGACAAATTGCAAATCGTACTCACAATAGAAGCAGCCATCTAATTGAACCACAACAATATAGTAGGTGTTATAATCTAAGTTTATTATTGGACTTACTAATGGATTCTCTGTTGAAATTGAATCGCCCAATTCGACTACTGGTTTATATCCTCTATCAATATATGATTGTCTTGTTTTTTTAATATTTTTTGTAAAATCAGAAGATTGTGCGAATATACAAAAAGGCAAAGCCAACAAAACTAAAAACAATATTTTTTTCATAATGTCAAAATTTTAATATAATATACAATAATCAAACCACAAAATTACGTTGTCTCATTGCTTCATAAACCACAACTGCAACCGAGGCAGACACATTAAGAGAATCGATTTTCCCAAGCATAGGAACTCTAAGTCTTTGGTCAGCAGCTTTTATCCATTTGTCGGTTAATCCAGTAGCTTCAGTACCAAATACTAAGGCAACTTTTCCCCGCAAATTTAAGTTATGATATTTTTCAGATGCGTTAAGTTCTGCTGCGAATATTTTAATTTTATTTATTTTTAACCAATCCATAGTTTGCTGCGTATCAGCAACGACAACATCAGTTGTAAAAACGCAACCTAAACTTGCTCTTATTGAGTTTGGATTAAACACGTCAGCACGAGGATCGCTAACAATAATCCCCGAAACACCCGCCCCATCAGCAATTCTAGCAATAGCACCAAGGTTTCCTGGTTTCTCAACAGATTCCAGAATAACAAAAACCGAATTATCCGCAAGTTTAAGATCATTTAATTTTTTAACGGGTGAGCGAGCTAAAACAACCATGCCTCCAGTTGATTCGCGATATGATATTTTGTTATAAACCTCTTTTGAGACCTCAAAGTATTCGACATTATCAGAGATTTTACAAAACAAATCATCAACTGCTTCTTTAGAAACAATATCTGGACAAAAATACAGATGTTGTATTTCGACATCAGCTAATAATGCTAACTGAATTTCTTTAATGCCTTCAATTATTATAAGACCTTGTTTGCGTCTTTCACGAGATTTATTATGTAAGACAACAAGATTTTTAACTAATTTATTATTAACAGATGTAATTTTAGTAACCATAAAATTTATTTTCATAAAGTTTTTTAATGTTTCAGTTTTTTAGGGATTGTCATCACTTTCTAAACATAAAAATGATTTTGCCGAAGGATGACAAAACACAAAGTATGAGGTAAAGAAAGCAAAATATATTACTCCGTCTCTAAAAATAAACATATCATCTATTGCAAAAATCAATATCATTATAAATGTCCAAAATACAGCTAAAATGCTTTTCTTTTCGAAAGCTTTTTTCGCCAATAAAAAGAAAATAAGCAAAATAGAAATAAGTCCAAAAATCCCTGACATCAAGAAAGACCTTAAATACTGATTATGAGGATTCGTATGATTGTACTCGGCAGCCCAATAATTGTTTTCACTATAATTTCTATCCAGCTCATCAAGCACATCTCCTGTACCAACGCCAAACACCCAGTTCTCACTAATAATTTCGCAACTTGATTTAATAGCAGAATACCTCAAAGTCGATGATTCTTTCTCATTATAGTTTATTTCTCTATTATGCACAAAAATATCCAACATATTAGTAAATCTTATTTTCACATTAGGGATTGTTAAACTAAATACAGTCAATCCAACCAATATTGCCAAGACAACAATCAAGGTAGATGCCTTAATTGTCTTTTTAAGATAAGCATAAACAACAATTGTTATTATTGCAAATAAATAAATAATTATAGTAGATTTGGCAACAAGTTGAAAAAGGAAAAGCGATAATACTAAAAATAAAAAGAAACTAATAACTTTGGTAGCTTTACTATTATTTTTAAATAATATTTGATTAGCTCCCAACAGATTAAGGAATACAATTATTATTGCAAAAAGAACATTATAAGATAAGTGGTTTGGAGTTTTAATAAACATACTAAAACTAGTATAAAAAAGTAAGCTAGTGCTTTTTGTCTCCATATATTTAGGATAGACATTGATCCATAAAATAACATAAGACACTAAAATTCCAATAACAAATGCCTTAAAGACATAATGGGATCTATCACTTAGAGTATTATTTTTAAAAAAGTAAAAAATAAAAGGGAAAATGATTAGAGATGATCCTTTTTCGATATTGTGAAACGCCTCAGATTTATTTGAAGAGTAAAAATAGCCTATTAACATAAGCAAGAATGGTAATACGAGAATTAAAAAATCCTTGCTAACAATAATTTTAGGAATATTTACATAAGTAGATTTTCTTAAGAATGCAGTAAATATCAAAACAATCATTAATACTGGTACACCTCGAGTATAAAGCGGTATTAGCAAAGCAATTAAAACATAAATACTAAAATCAAATATATCTAATTTTTTAATCATTATATTATCTCCTTATCAAGTTGTTTCTTCTTTAGTTCATCACCAAATAAAAAGAATGAAGAAAAGAAAGCAAAGTAAATAATTCCGTCCTGTATCATAAACATATCTTCTACTGCAAAAAGCGCTATCATAAATAATGTCCAAAAAACAAACAGCATATTTCGATTTTGTATTGCTTGTTGCAGCATCATAATAAAAATCAGAATTAATAACACAAAGCCGATAATTCCATACATTGCAAAAGTTCTAATAAACTGATTATGTGGACTTATATGTTGAATGTATGCTCCCTGTGCATCGTTTTCTTTGTAATAGTTGCTCATTTCGGTTGACATATCTCCAGAGCCAACACCAAACCAAAAATTTTCTTTAATCAAATGAATTCCTGCTTTAATTGCTGCGAATCTCAAACTAGTCGATTCCTGACTTTTAGTATTGTTATGAGTGAAGTCGAAAGCTACATTAAACATATTTGTAAATCTAGCACGTGGTGTAGGTGCAGATAACAATACAGATGACAGAACCACAAAAGATATAATAATCGTTAATAATTGCATCATGGAGAATATTTTTTTAGAAATCACATATATTAAGAACACAATTGCGAACAAAATTAAAAACAAAATAGTAATTTTACTTGACAATTGCAATAAAAAAACAACGAGAGCAATTAAACTAATTATTTTTAACAAAGTTATATTTCTGCTTTTTTGGATAAAAAGTTTTAGTTTGCCAGCAAGACTAAAAGACAGTAATACTATGGCAAACAAAACAGAATACGATAAATGATGTGGTCCTTTAATGATACCACCAAACGAAGAATAAAAAAGTTCATTTATATCACCTGTACAAATAAACTTAGGCAAAGCCACGGCCCAACAAATAAAATATGCAAACAAGACACCTATTACAAAAAAACTAAGCATCAACTCAATTTTATGATTGATTATATTATTTTTAAAAGAGACAAATATAAATGGGAATAGCAATAATGATACTACAATTTCAATCTGTTTGCGTGCCTCTAATAGATCGTTGGTATTTATAACCCCCAATACTGCCACAAGCAGAGGAGATATAAATAAGTAAAAACGAAAATCAGATAAAAGCTTAACAAACGCTCTATAATTTTCAATTTTCAAAAAAGCGACAACTACGAGCAATGCAATGGACAGGGATGTTATTTTAATGTGTATTGGTATCATAAAGGCAGTTGTGCACATTAAAAACAGTTCAAATTGATCCAATGCTTTTTTCATATTGCAAAAGTAGTTTTTTTTGATTATACTTTCGCTTTCTGCATTACAAAAACACATATATAATAAAAAATGATAAAAAATGATAAAAAAACGACATTAAAGTTTCGGTATTAAAATAAAAAACAGTACTTTTGCAGCTCAAAATTAAAAAAATTATTAATTAAATTATTAAAGTTATGATTAACCAGTACGAAACCGTTTTCATTGCAACTCCCGTTTTGTCTGAAGCACAGATGAAGGAAGCGGTTGAAAAATTCAGGAAAGTCATTACCGATAACAACGGTGAGGTCGTTCATGAGGAAGATTGGGGTTTAAAAAAACTTGCTTACCCAATCCAAAAAAAGTCGACAGGCTTTTATCATCTGATAGAGTTCAAATCAGAAAGTGCATTTATAGAGAAACTTGAGACTCAATTTCGTCGTGACGAAAGAGTTATGAGGTTTTTAACTTTCAAAATGGATAAACATTCAGTAGCATATAGTGAGAAAAAACGCAGAATGAAAAAAGAACAAAATCAGAAGGAGGCATAATTATGGCACAAAACAATTCAGAAATCAGATATCTTACTCCTCTGGCAGTAGAAGTTAAGAAGAAAAAATATTGTCGTTTTCTAAAAAATCGCATTAAATATGTAGATTATAAAGATGCACAATTTTTGAAAAGATTTTTAAACGAGCAAGGCAAAATTTTGCCTCGTCGTTTAACAGGGACGTCATTAAAGTATCATCGTAAAGTTGCCCAAGCAGTAAAAAGAGCTCGTCATTTAGCTTTATTGCCTTATGTAACCGATTTGATGAAATAATTAAGGAGAACTAAGAAATGGAAATTATATTAAAACAAGATTTAGATAAACTAGGAAATATTGATGATATCGTTAATGTAAAACCTGGTTATGCACGAAACTACCTTATCCCTCAAGGATATGCAATTTTAGCAACCAAAACAGCTAAAAAAATTCACGAAGAGAACATGAGACAAAAATCTCATAAAGAAGCAAAACTTCGCGAAAATGCAGAGGCAATAGCAACTAAAATGGAAGGTGTCAAAATCAGAGTACCTGCAAAAACAAGCTCAACAGGTAAAATCTTTGGTTCAGTAAATACAATTATGTTATCCGAAGCTCTTGCAAAAGAAGGATTTGACATTGATCGGAAAAATATTACAATTAAAGGCGATGCAGTTAAAGAAATTGGTGATTACAACGCTAATATTAAAATTTATAAAAACATTAGAGTAAGTATTGATTTCGAAGTATATTCGGAGTAATACTTTAAAAGATAAAAAAAAAATCGCCTCTTTATGGCGGTTTTTTTTTAAGCGTTTGTTAAATAATAAGGTCAGAACTCCTAATCCACCCTTGATTATCAGCTACTTTCGCCTGTTTTGTCGTATTCAATTAATTCCCTGTTTTTGCAGAAAAAAGTTTTCGTCAATTCTGCATACTTTATTATTTAACAAACCCTTAATCTTCAAAATTTTACATTAATCTGAACTCTAAAAAGTATGTCGAATTCAATTAGCTTTAGCCACATTTATAAGCTTTTAAAATTATAATTTCCGCTTAGATTTTTATCAGAATACACTCTAATTCAGGTTTGGATCCAAATTAATATTATACAGTTG
>JAQVOR010000061.1 GCA_028702535.1 Bacteroidales bacterium | reverse complement strand
ATATAGGTACTGTTTCAGACTCGGTTTCTCAATCATGGAATAGAATTTGGCGAATGACCAGAGAAGAGATAAATCAGTTTATTATATGTTATAATAACCCCTCATATCCTTTGTATGAAATCCCAAATTCAATTTTAGAATGGCCTGCAAATGGAGATACTGAGATTTCTCAGGCAAGTATTTTAGCTCCATACTATGACAATAATAATGACGGATTTTATAATCCTATCGATGGGGATTACCCAATGATAAAGGGCGATGAGTGTTTATTTTTTATTTTTAATGATAAAGCGGATTTACATACTGAATCTGGAGGTACTCCAATTGGTATAGAAGTTCATGGAATGGCTTATGGCTTTGGTTGTAGTGAGAGTGAGTCTTTTGACAACACAATTTTTATAAATTATAAAATCATTAATCGAAGTACATATACACTTTACGAAACATATATTGGTTCATTTACAGATTTTGATATTGGATTTCCTAATGATGATTATATTGGATGTAATGTGGAAAAAGGAGCTTTTTTTGGATATAATGGCGATGACTTTGATGAAACTGCAAATGGAATAAATGGATATGGGGAATTTCCACCTGCACAAGCAGTTGTTATTCTAAAAGGAGCTCCAATAGACCCTGATGGAATAGATAATACACATAGTTTTGATACTATTAATGGTAATTTAGTTTTAAATTGTGAAATTGGAGATATCTTAAATGGAAATATTAATGGGACAAATTTTGGAGATGGTATTGTAGATAATGAAAGGTATGGGATGACTGGATTTGCCTATTTTAACAATTTTGGAACTGGTGCAAATCCAAATACCGTTTTCCCAGGAAACGCAACTGATTATTATGGTTATATGAATGGACATTGGCTAGATTACACACATTTTTGTTATGGTGGCACTGGACACTATTCAGGTGGAGCTAACCCTGAGATACCAACCAATTTTATGTTTCCAGGTAATCCAACTTCTGACCCATGTGGATGGGGTCAAGATGGTAATCCTCAGCAAGGTTGGTCAGAGGTAACTGAAGCAAATAGCCCTGGAGACAGAAACGGATTGGGAGTTTCGGGACCATTTACTTTTTTACCAGGAGAAGAACTTGAATTTGAAATCGCTTATGTATATGCAAGAGCAGGATATGGAACTACAGAAACAACTCTTGAAAAACTTTTTGCATGTATCGATACTGTGAAAAATGGATATATGAACGATATCACTCCATGTGGCACTTCATTTATTTACAATGAAATTCCTGTTACTACAATAAATAGTACTTTTAACACTTCTATTTATCCTAATCCAACAAATAACACTTTACATGTTGAGTTTTCTAAGGTTTCTAATTATCAAATAAAAATATTAGACATTCAAGGAAAAGTGTTTTTGACAGAAATTACTAATAATAAAACACATGTTTTTGACTTAAGTTCACTAGCAGAAGGAGTTTATTTTGTTAAGATTTCAGATGGTAAGAGCATTGAAACAAATAAGTTGGTAATTTTAAGATAAATAAAAATCGATTTGCTTTGAAAGATGTTGCAATTTTTTGTATCTTTGCAACACTATTACAATTAGGGGCTGACCTGGTTTCGACAGCAAGGTAAATGATTGTGTAAGCATGCCGGGCAATGTGAGATAACCCGTTAAACTGTTTCACAAAACAAATAAAAGGCGCAGACAATTATGCTCTTGCTGCTTAATCGAAATAAAGTAGATTAAGCTTAATTCTGGCACTAGGTGCTAAGAACAAGACATCTCTCAATGGGCCCGTCCGGTTCCACGTTGATCAAGAGGTGGCAAAAATTACTGGAATAGCTTGTGCGGTACTCCAACGCAAAAGTGAAATTTAAGGAGATAAGGTTTGAGTTTGGGTGGTCGTCCCCGGATTTTGACCCGACAATTAAAGACGAAATAAGCATGTAGAAAGCTCCCTCGTTTCTTGTTTGGACGCGGGTTCGATCCCCGCCAGCTCCACAAAAAACTCTAAAAACTTAAAATTATATAGGTTTTTAGGGTTTTTTTAAATTAATAATTTATTTGAAGGTAGATATTAGTTGAAAAGTTACCACCTTAACAAAGTTTAACCACAAAGCGATGTACTGTGCTACACTGCGATGCACTGCGATGCACTGCGATGCACTGCGATGCACTGCGATGCACTGAGCCTGCCGAAGTGAGCCTGCCGAAGTGAGCCTTTCCATCATTCGCTTTTAAAGAATAATCAATTTTATAGTTTTGTGGTCTTTACTGACGTTTACATTGCCTCCTATTTACTGTCAGAAATAGGATTTAATTTTTTTATCGGCAATGTAAAGTCAAAATTCTACCACAAATTTAAGGCTAATCTTCAAATCTAGGTATTGCTGATTTGCGAATAGATCAGTTGTTCTGAATTTATGTAAATTTTAAACTTTTTATTAAATATGTAAAAAGCAACACTCGGATTGTAACCAAAGCGACAGCGAGTTTCGACACTTCGATGTTGCGATGTGTTGGCAAGCTAAGCACATCTCCTAAGGGCTATAAAAATAATTATTTTTTAAAATACAATATTCGGAAGCGTATTCTTTCCCAATCAATTAGTGCAAATAATATTACCGCACAAAATGGTAGTGCAGGTGTTCTATATCGAACAATAGAACCTGTGTTTGGTGTATAAACTCCGACAACAACATAAAGAAATAAAATAAACATTACACCAAAAAGTATAAAACGATTTGTGCGTATGTCAGGTTTTTTAAAATACATAATTGCAACAATACATATCAAACAAAATAAAACAATCTCAAGAAACGAAAACAACATAAAAGCTGAATTTACCTCGGATGGGAAAGGTCTAAAAAAACTATTGATTAGTCCTTCGGGAATAATTTTAATAAAACTCACTACATCGGGGTTAAGACGAGTTAAATCATAAGTGCTACCAGAATCTTCTTGAAGCTCGATGTAATTAATAAAGTCATTTTGTTTACCCGATAGTGTTGAAATAATGTCGTATCCTAACAACTTACCACTAAAAGCAACCAACACAAAACTTAAAGCTAAAATCGAGAAAAAAGTAATAATTTGATATTTTATGTTCATTTTTTTTGCGATAAACAAAAATATTACCGCTGGTAAAAATGCTGGCAACACATAAATTTTTGACACAAACATCAATGAACACGAGATGATAAATCCTAAAAGAGAAACTATAGTGAATTTATGATACAACTTGACCAAAAACCAAAATGCAAAACCAATTGCAAACATCATCAGACCTTCTTTCATAAGTCCGGAAGTCCAAAACCAGCAAGAAGGAATTAAAAAAGCAGATAATATTAATAAGTATTTATTAAGTTTAAATATTTTGGCAAAAGCTTTAAATAAGACGAAACAACCAATAAACGAAAGAAAAGCCATTAACACAATGTGAATAAATATATTTCCTTGCGAAACAAGACAAAACAACGCATTCGCCCTCATTATTGTCCTATTATCATTAAACAATCCATAACTAAACTCACGTGTCCAGTAGTCGGCATTGTCGTAGTATTTTTGCAATTGCGGTTGATTGCCTTGTATCCCAGTTACAAGTCGCAAATAATCCACAAAGTCATCATTTGCAGCATCATATAAAGCCAATCCTCCTTTATAAAACTTATGAATATCTGAAGTTTTGGAGTCGTAATAATAAGTGTAAACACCATACACACTTACTCCACCAACAATTTTAGCAGCAAAAAGAAGCACAAATACGTAAGGTTTAATTCCTTTGTGACGAAAAACCCTTAGAAAATATATGGTTGTTCCAATTAAAACTGCGGTTAATATTGCTGCGAAATAGCTCATTACTCAAATATAAAATTTTTACAATGTTTTTTGGATAAATATATAGGTCTATTGGCATTTAGATTATTTCCTGACAATACTATTTCATATTTTTTAAGATACCCAAGAGTCATTTTTTTTGAATTAAATTCATCAATAGCATACTCGGATATTAATTTTCGCTTAAAAGAATTAGAGTTTATTACTGCTTTAGCAATTTTAGCACTATTTGTTGACAAAAATCCTATATCCTGCTTTACTAACTCTGGCAATGACCCATAAGGAGTTCCAAAAACAGGACATCCAAAATACATACTTTCGATAATTGCCAGTCCGAAAGGCTCATCCCACAAAACTGGAAATATTAAACCTCTAGATCCCTTTATAATATTGTTTTTTTCATCCCCACCAATTATCCCATAAAACTTAGTTTTTCTGCTGGTTGTTAAACGAAATCCCATCTTAAAATTTAAGCGACTACCACCAATAACAGCAAGTTCCTTATCAGCGAGATTACAAATTTTAATTGCACCATTTAAGTTTTTTACTTTCCACGCAGCATTTGCAAGAAAATGAAAATATTCTTGTTTTTTTACAAAATCTGGGTCGCCATAATCATCCCAATCAAGACCATTATACACAAAACTATCAGCGTTATGTCTTTGGGCATGATTTTTTGAAACAAAAACAGAATTAATATCAAATTCTTGCTCAGGAGAAGAATTGCCGTGAATTGTTATAATATATGGTTTATCAATTTTTTCGTTTACAGGAAAATTAAAATGAACGATATCTGTATTTTTAGGTATTTGAGAATTAAAACTCTTATTTACATCTATTTCAAGAACTTTGGCAAAATCGCAGTATGAATTCGCCGCAACAAGATAAGTTACTTTATGCCCCAACTTAGTCAATTCTTTTCCGAGATACCAAATAACGCGCTCGGTACCCCCATATAGAAGTGCTGGAATTTTTGATTGATTTACAATTGTGATATTCATCGCATAATTTTACTCAACAAAGTTAAAAAAAGAATCTACTTGTATTAAAGTATATTCACTCTTGAAACCAATTTACCTTTTTCTTACTATATCAACTCCGACAGCACCAATCTGTCCGCCCATTGGCGGATTAATCTTTTTAATTTTCACTTTCGCCTTTTGCAGTTCAGGGAATTCGTTAAAAACATTTGTTAAAATATCCGAAGCAATTTTTTCTAATAAATTTGATTTTGTATTTTTAAAAACATCTCTGATAAGTGCGTAAGCTACTTGATAATTAATGGCATCATTAAGATTATCAGACAACTCTGCCTTTTTAGTTTCAGCATACATTGTCAAATCGACCAAAAATTTGTTGCCTGCGGTTTTTTCTTGAGGATAATGCCCATGAAATGCGAAAAATTCCATGTCGGAGATAAAAATTTTGCTCATAAAAGTTTTTTTTTCAAAAGTATAAAAATCTCTTTGCATAAATGCAAAATGCTTAAATAAAATCAGATATTCTAACAAACAACTTTATCTTTATTTTTATTTTTACTTGGCATGGGCACAATTTAGAAATTTTCTACAATCATAAAACTGTTTGTCAATATCGCCCTATATTTATAACAAAGAAAGAAATTGATTGACAATATTAGACATAAAAGAAGATAATACAGAATTAATTGTTGCCTGAGCTAAGGGATTGTCAAACAACAAACTAGCTTCGTCAATTCTGCATACTTTATTATTTGACAAACCCTAACTAAAAAAATGCGTATTTCGTCAAACATACTATCTGCTTATGAAAGAGAAGATTTAGGCTTATTAAAACTCACGAACTATGATGACAGTTCTCATTATTGATAAGTATAATTACCAGGAAAAATGTTAGTTGAGTAGGTTTTTAGCTCTTTGTTTAACTCTGTTGACTTATAATCGCTAAGATAATTAAGCATTTTGTAAAAATCACTACCATGATTTTTGTGATTAATATGGCACATCTCATGCAAAATCACATAGTCGATTAAATGATCTGGTAATAGTAAAAGCCTACACGAAAGTCTTATTTCATTTTTCGTATTGCATGTCCCCCAACTTGTTGAAGCTGTCCCAACAGTTAATTTATGAAGTGCAATTTTGTGCTTTTTGCTCAAATATACATAACGTTCTAATAAATAAACGCTTGCTTCAGCTAATAGTAATTTTACAATACATTTTTTAATAAAATTTTGAACATCTTTATTCTCAAAGTCAATTTTTAGAGGATTATATTTGAATAGTAATTTATTTTCAGAGATAATACCACGAAGTTCAGAATGAGCATCATACTCAAATTCGACTTCAGAAACTCTTGTTTTAAAAATAGAATCTGGCGTAAATATTTTTAATGCTACGTTCTGAAACAATAGTTTTGTTTTTTCTTTTATCCATGCAGCATTCTTAATCACAAACTTCTCGGCCTCGTTATAAGAAGACCGATACGGAATTGTAACTAGTATACCTTTTTCTGGGTGAATTCGGATTTTTAAATTCCTTGCATTAGATTTTTTACTTACGAGCACAAATCCGATACCTTGTACAGAAAGTAATTTTTGCATTATTTTTTAGATAATTGGCTTAGTGCCTCAAGGCTTGAATTTGCAACTTCAAAAAAGGAGTTGACAATATTATCGTATTTTTGCTTTACTTCTTTGGAGTCCATACCTGATGTTGGCATGTTTATTTCACTAAAAGCACTATCTCTATGAAGAATTAATTCATTTATAATCTCTCCAACAGGAGCGTGATCTTTGTCTGAGTTTACTTCAACATATATTAAACAATCCGATATAACTACATCTGTTAACCAATTAAGGTCTTTCTTTAAATCTCTTCTATTTGCCATAATATTTTTTTTACAAAACTAAGCTATTAATTCTAAATTTCTATTTTTTTCTGCAATAATTGTAATATTGTAAAAATGTATATTATTTTGTTTGGAGAAACTATTTTTGTTAAATTTGTAAATTACTTAACTAAATTAAAGAATTATGAAAAGAAATTTATTTATTATTTTAGCTTTATCCTTAATGGTTTTTGCTTGTGGACCAAAAGAGACTTCTGAAACTGCACAAGATTATCACTCAACACTAGTTGCATCACAAACTAATGTTGATAACGCTATTGTTGATATAATTGATGCGATTGAAAATGGCGATGAAGCAGAAATATTATCGGCACAACAAAAAGCTAATACAAGATTGGCGGATGCTTTAGAAAAGATTAACGCACTTGATAATTTTGATGGTACTGATGAGTACAAAAATGAAATGCTTAAACTTTTATCTATGTACGAAGATATACTTAAAAACGAAATAGCAGAAATAATTGATTATACCATATATTTTGATGAGCTTTCAGATCAGGAGTGGGAATATTTTTACTCAATAGATGATAGCTTTATGGATAAATATGAAAAAGCTCATGAAGAGTTTGCCGAGTTCCAAGATGATTTTGCTGAAAAGTGGGGCTTTTCTATAAAATAGAATTTGGTAAAAAAGTTAAAAGTGTTTATTGTGATGCTGTGATACTGTGATGCTTACAACCACACGATGAAGAAATCGTGCAGTAGCGTGCTTGAGTTACTGGATAACTGGATCACAGAATCACAAAATCACAGAATCACAGGAGCACAGAATCACAATATTACTTTTATTCAACAAATAATTTTAATCGATCACCAATTTTCAGCATATAATTATCTGGGAGTTGATTCCATTTGTATATTTCGGCAACAGAGCAATTATATCTCATTGCCAATCTAAAAAAGTTATCTCCTGAAACTACGTTGTGATAAACAACATTATTACGCTCTTTTCTTACTACCTGATAATCATTACTTACGGAGTCTGCAATTGTGCTATCTTTTGCTTGTGCTGCGTATATTTCTTCGTTATTATCTAAAAATATTTGTGTAAGTTCATGAGGAAGTACTAATGGATGATATTTCCCGTCAGCAGGAATATACGAATAAAGATAAACAGGATTAAGCGCTTTTAATTTTTCAAGATTATAATTAACTGTCTGTGATATCTGAGCTATCCTTAAAGGGCCAAAAACCTGTATGGTATCGGTTTTATATGCTTCTATAAATTCTTTTTCAGGGAAAATATTGTGTTCGGCATGATACTCCATGAGATAATTCATCGCTATAAAAGCTGGCACATAACTTTGCATTTCATTACTCAAATACGGTCGTAATTCCCAATAATCAGTTTTTCCTCCACTACGCGCGATTGCTTTTTTTACAGTACCAGGGCCTCCATTATATGCAACAAGAGCAAGTTGCCAATCGCCAAATGTATTAAATAAATATTTTAAGTATCTGCATGCTGCATCTGTGGACTTGTAAACATCGCGTCTTTCATCAATATATGAAGTAACTCTGAGATCAAAAAGATCTCCTGTGGGCTTCATAAATTGCCATAATCCGACTGCACCAGATTTTGATATGGCGTTTGGGTCTAATGCCGACTCAACAGCAGCAAGATATTTTAACTCTAAAGGTAAGCCATATCGACTCAAATACTCTTCAAATATTGGAAAATAATACGTCGATTTACTCATCACAAGCTTTAACTTGTCTCGATTACGCAAGCCATAAGCATCTATGTACACCTGCACATGTTTATTATAATTAAATTTTATCGGACTAAGCTCATTAAGATAGTTTATTCTTTGCTCATAAATGTAGGTCGGATAAACAGGAGAAGTTGTATTTAATATGCTATCGCTAACCATACTTTTGCTTGTCCACCAAATGTTTGCAGAGTCACATAATTTGTTCAACGAATTGTCGATTACTACATATATACTTGTGTAGTCGCTTTTGTTTTCTACTTGTGTTGCTGAGATAGTTTTGCCCCCATCATTATTTGCAAATAACGAAAGTATAAAAACCAATTGAGATATTAAGACGAGAATAATTCTACTCATAGAGTTTGTTTTTGCGATGCAAATATCGGTAATAAAACAATGGAACTTTCGTTTATTTAATAAATTTCTTAACTAACGATTGTTAATTTATAATTTATTAATGTATCATTATTTGCTAAAAGTATATTATTTTTACAAAAATAAATAAAAACATTACCTGTTTTATGAATAAAAAAGTTTTTCTTATTTCTGGCATCGTAATAGCTTTGGGGCTTATCGTGTTTGCAATAGTATATTTGTTCGATTTTAATAAAAGCATTAAATCAGAGCCAATTTCTGCTATTCCACATGAAGCAGCTATGATTATTGAGCTTAATTACCCTGCAGATTTTATTGATTTGCTAAAAGCTAAAAAGGGACTTGTTGCTAATTTTGCAAATATAATGCAGTTAAACCTCAATAATTCTATTTTGCATTATATTGACAGTTTAAAAATTATTGATTTTCGAGCAGATTATAACAAAAAGCTTAAACTAATTTGGTCCTTTCATCCCGAAGGTGCAAACCCATTTTGTCAATTAGTAGTAATAAAATCTATGGTTGATGAAAAAGACAACAAAATTGCAGCAAATTATAGTAGCAAACTATCTGGTTTGGGTAAAATTAACGAAAGAGAGTATAAGAATGTCAATTTGCATGAATTTAAAAGTAGGGATAGTCTTCCTAATTTATATTATTACGTTAAAAACGGGCTTTTTATTGCAAGTTTTTCACAGCGCTTAGTCGAAAAGTCTATTGATAAGCTATTAAGTGAAATGTCTTTGTGCGATACAGACAGTAGTTTTAAATCTGTTTATGAGACAGCTGGGAAGAAAGAACTCGCTAATTTTTATGTCGATATGAATTTGTTTGCTAGTGTTCTTGCCAGCAAGTTTGCTGATGATAACACAAATTTATTAGCATATCTTTATAATTTCTCATCATGGGTAGAGTTAGATTTTAATTCAGATGTTACAGGTGTTAAATTTAACGGTTTTTCACAGGCTTGCGACTCTACAATAGGGTTTACGAATATCTTGCAAACTCAAGAGCCAACAAAATTGCGAGTTGTAGAAGCTCTACCAGATAATACTGCATTTTATTTGTCATTGGCTTTTACAAATCCTGATACTTTCAAAGATAATCTTATTGCGTACTTTGATCAGCTTGGTTTAAAACAAAATTACTTAGATAAATACAGCCAAGTAAAATCGCAAACAGGACTAAATATCAGTTCGGTATTCTATCCTTTAGTTGATAATGAAGTGTGTTTTGCAGTAACAAATAATGGAAATAATGAGATTTTTGAAAATTCGTATTTGATTATCAATTTACAGTCTCAATCAGCTGCCGAACTACAGTTGCAAGGAATATTTAATACAATTAAATCAAATATTGGACAATCCGATAATTTGCTCAAAGACAAACTGCGAATAGATGACAAAACCTCTTTAGATGTTTACGTTTTACCATTTGAGGGATTGCCCGAGATGCTTTTTGGTCCATATTTTAACAAATGCTCAGGAAAATATATTACTTGTGTAAATAATTTTATGATATTTGCGAATTCAAAAAACTCTCTGTTTAAAATTGTTTATGATATTTTATTAAATAAAACACTTAAAACAAGTATCGAACATAATCTTTTTCTTGACAACTTTTCTGAAAAATCCAACATGTTTATGTATTTCTCAATGATAAACGGCTATAAATTGCTTAAAGCTGTGTTTAATAACACTTATGCAGGTGCTTTTACTGAATATCAGGATTTACTCTATGGTTTTGGGAACATTGGGTTTCAGATAAGTAAGAGTAACAGTATGTTATATAACAATCTTGTGATTAAACACTCTCTGTATGTTGGGGATAAGCCTAAAACCGTTTGGGAAAGCCGCCTTGACACAATTGTTGCAAATAAACCAGCACTTGTTATAAATCACGATAATAACTCCAAAGAAATTGTAGTTCAAGACCATAAAAACAATCTATACTTACTAAGTAATAGTGGCAGAGAAATCTGGAAAATAAAACTTGATGAACAAATCACAAGTGATATTTATCAAATAGATCGCTATAATAATGGCAGATTGCAATATCTTTTTTCGACTAAAAACAAAATACACCTTATAGATCGATTAGGTAATTATGTTGATAAATATCCTGTAAGACTTCGAGCTTCGGCAACTGCTCCAATGTTATTAATGGATTATAATAATGATAAAAATTATCGAATCATTATTCCCTGTAGCGACAACAATGTTTACCTATATGATAAGGAAGGGAATATTGTAAAAGGTTGGGAATTCGAATCTACTGAAAATCTGATAACTACACAAATATTTCATCAAAATGTATCAGGAGAAGATTACATAGTTTTTCACGATAAATTTAAAGCCTATTTTGTAAATCGAAAAGGAGAAACAAAAAACGAATATCTAACCCAATTTACTTTCTCCGAAAACAATAGTATTTATTACGATTACACCTACTCAGATCCCCGATTTGTAACAACAGACAGCAAAGGAATTTTAAGATTTTTCTATCTTGACGGAAACCAAGACTCATTATCTCTAGGCAAGTATTCAGAAACCCATTTTTTTGCCTTACAAGACATAAATGCTGATGGCAAAATGGATTATGTATTTCTTGACGATAAAAAATTAGAAGTCTATAACAGACAAAAAAAGCTAATTATGTCATATAATTTTGAAGATAAGGTAGATGTTGCACCTATTTTTTATAGTTTTCCAAGCAACCAAATTAAAATCGGCATCGTCTGTTATTCTGTTAGTAAAATTTATCTGATTAATAATGATGGGACTTTATTTCAAGGATTCCCATTATTCGGTTTAACGCCATTTAGTATAGGTTATTTAAGCACCGAAGCAAATAAATTTAATTTAATTGTTGGTGGTCAGGAAAATTTGCTGTATAATTACACTATAAATGAAGACTAAGTTATTATGAAAACAAAATTAAAATACTTGTTGATAGCATCAATCCTAATGGTATCAGTTTTTTCGTGCGTTAAAGACAATTTTAATTTCGATAAATGGGATAAAGAAGTCCAATATGATGCCAGCTTTGCCGCACCTGTTGCGTGGGGAGATCTTGCTTTTACAGACGCACTTAGAATGTATGACTCCACAGGTCTGTTTATCGTAAATGAGGAAGGTTATGTGTCCTTACAATATTTAACTAGAGTTTCGTCAAATAAAGTTAATGAAATTATTTATCTTAACAATCAAAATGTTAATGGTACTGTTGAAAGTCCAGACTTTAACTTTGCACAATTTTCTGCTTTTAACGATACTGTTAGTTTTTTCTATACTGATTTTTTGACTTTCTCTATGTTTAATGCTGAAGCTGAAATTGATAGCCTAATACTCAAAACAGGTATTATGGATATTGCTACAAACTCAACGTTTTCACACTCGGCAAGGCTTTATGTAAAATTTCCTAGTGTTACAAAAAATGGAGTTCCGTTTTCAACAATTTTCACTTATACTCCAGGAGGAGGAAGTTCTGTTAGTCTTAATAATGACTTTACAGGTTATAATATAGATTTGACGCAAACCCCTACTAATTTTAATGAAATTCCAGTCGAAATACGCCTAACACTATTTTGGTCGGGAACAACAGATAATAGTGGAACTGTATCTTTTGATGTCAATATGAAAGATATGCAGTATAAAATTATGCACGGTTATTTTGGTGAGAATACTCTGTTTTTTGAAAGCGATACAATTGACATTTCATTATTTAAAAGTAATGACTGGGAAATTGAGAGATATCTATTTATGGATCCAAAATTTAAAATATATTACTGGAACTCTTATGGCGTACCATCGCAATTCTACTTTGACCATCTGGTAGCTCATTCTGTCTTACAAGGCGACATGAATATTTTGGACG
Organism: Bacteroidales bacterium; assembly: GCA_028702535.1. GTDB lineage: Bacteria > Bacteroidota > Bacteroidia > Bacteroidales > ML635J-15 > Bact-19. Next base: position 6,711 of record JAQVOR010000061.1, on the reverse strand, counting down.
ATGCCAATAACTTACCAATAGGACCAGCAAATCCTTATGATGTAAATTATGCACTTGTAGTAGGTCAAAGAATGCTTGATTCATTAAAAGTCAATAAAGAGAACTCCAATATTGATGATGTTGTAAATGCCAGACCTCAATGGATACAATTTAAAGCTAGAGCGACTACTAATCCTGCTGGTTTAGACCATCACAATTTTGTTATTGACGATTCTCAAATTGAGGTAGAAGTAATTATGGAATTACCTTTATGGGGATATATATATAACTGGAATTTAAAAGACACCGCTAAAGTTGATTTATCTGATCTCCAAAATGAGTATAATCCAATCAAACGCGTATTGGTAAGAGTAGATATACAAAATGGATTCCCAATAGAAGCTTTTGGACAAGTATATTTTACTGATGAAAATTACGTTATACTTGACTCGTTGTTTTATACTTATGAAGAAAGATTGCTTGATGCTGCAAAAGTTGATGCTAGTGGAAAAGTGTTGGACTTTAGTCGTAAAATTACTAAAATTGAGTATGTGGACGAACGACTTAAAAAACTAGAAACATGTAAATATGTTGTTTACGCTGCTCAGGCAAATACAACAAATGCCGTAGCTGGAACAGTTATTAAAATATTTAAAGATTATAGAGTAAAATTCGATGTGGGTTTTGAAGTTGATCTTGAGGTTGAGGGTAATATAGATTCAATTTCAAATGCATTTTAAATTATAAACCAATGAAAATGAAAAAACATATACTATTATTGATTTTTGCTGGAGTTCTTGCTAGTGCAAGTGCACAACAAGGATTAACTCTTTACAATATGGACAGAGTAATGCAAAGCCAATTCATTAATCCAGCGATTGACGTACCATATAAATTTCATATTGGTGGATTGCTTGTGCCTATAGCTGGACAGTTACCTCCTCCGATTTATTTTAATTATGGGAATAATTCTTTTTACTATAATCATATATTGCACATGGGCAAAGGCGATAAAGCTGATAATTTAGTTTTAGATATCCCACTATTTATGAAAAAACTCAAGAAAACGACTCACATGAGATTTGATACTCAAATTGAGCTGCTAAATCTTGGGATTAAATTAGAAAACATGTTTCTTACCGTTGCTATTACAGAAAAGTTTAAATACGGAATGTCTCTACCTTATGATATTTTTGAGTTTACTTTAAACGGAAATATGCCTTATATGCAAGAAGGTAAGCCTCATGATTTTAGTGGATTTGGAGTAAATTTTACTCACTACAGAGAGTTAGCAGTTGGTGGATCAATGCAAGCAAACAATGACCTCACTCTTGGTGGTAGAGTTAAAATTTTGTTTGGTATGGCGAATGTAAATACAAACTTTAAAGAATTGTCATTATATACAGACCCCGATGATTATTCAATGACATTTACCACGGATATGAAAGTGCATTCTTCTTTACCAATATTTTTTGACATGAATATGCTAGAAATTGACTCCGTTGGATTATCGCTAAATGAAGCCTCTCTTACAGCGTTTGAAGATAATCCTGCAAGTTATTTTCTTAATCTTAAAAACATAGGTATGGGTTTTGACATCGGTGCTTCTTATAAACTCACACCAGAAATTGATTTATATGCTTCGCTAATTGATTTTGGATTTATAAGTTGGAATACTAACCCACAAAACTTTATTAGTAAAGGGCAATACGATTTTCATGGTTTAGAAGTTGAATTATGGGAAAATGATGAAGAGCGAGACGCATCGATGCAAAATTTTGCTGATACTTTATTCAACATCTTTAAGCCCGACCTTTTAGAAACCAGTTATTTAACATGGCTACCTTCAAGTGTGTATGTAGGAGGGAAATATAAATTTCATCAACTTTTACATTTTACCGCTCTTTATCGTGGTGAGTTTTACCGCAAATCGTATATGCAGTCATTAACTCTTGGTGTTAATTCAAATCTTACCGAATGCATTTCGGCTCATCTTACATACTCTCTAGCACATCGAACAGCTAATCATATTGGCTTTGGACTTTCTGCTCGCCTTGGACCAGTTAGCTGGTATATAATTACAGATAGCTTTACCAATATGATATGGCCACAAAAAGCAACAAATATTAATTTACGTATGGGTTGCAATATCGTATTTGGATATAAGAAAATCAAATCAAGTGCATCTATGAGAACATAGTTTTCGAACTTTAGTGGTGAGAGATAATATCCATAAATATATTTATATTGCGGCATTATGTATTATTGCATTTTTTCTGCCACTTAGCGAGTATATTACGAACGCTGCAATATTCCTATTGCTCACAAATTGGGTAATTGAAGCCGACTTTGTTAAAAAATGGCGGAAACTTATCCAAAACCCAGCAATTTTAATATTTATTATTCTTTTTATAGTCCATGCTATCTGGTTAATAAATAGCGAAAACATTAGCTTTGGAATACATGATATTAAAATTAAACTCCCATTGCTTGCTCTTCCTATTATTATTGGAACTTCAAAAGCTTTAAGCAAAAAAAATATTGATAGGATTATTGCCGTTTTTATTCTGGGAGTGCTTATTAGTACCCTAACGGGGTTGATAGTCTATTGGGGCTTTATAAAAAATCCTAATTCCGATAATGTTAGAAATATATCTTATTTTGTTAGTCATATACGATTGTCATTAATGATTTGCCTCTCGGTATTACTAATATTCCGTTTTATTAATGAACGCAAATTTTTTACTTCCTATAAAATTAGTATTGCTGTTATTGTAATTATTTGGTTTGTAGGATTTTTAATGATGATACAAGGTTTTACGGGATTGATTTCGTTGGTAATAGTTGGACTTATTAGTCTTGCCGTAAAAGCTTTTAACGAACAACATATAATTAAAAAAATTATCTACATCGTTATTGTCGTAGGTTTACCAGTATTTCTTATTTCATATCTTGGAGTACAAATAAAGTCATTTTATACTCCAACAAACCCTATGATAAAAATTGAAACATCCACAGAAAATGGGAATAATTACTATCATAATCTCGAATCAGGCTTATTAGAAAACGGCAATTTAATTTATATAAACATTTGTGAAAAAGAGCTTTATTCTGGATGGAATAAACGCAGTTCAGCACGCTTAGACGGCCGAGATGTACGCGGTCAAAGTTTATTGCATACATTAATTCGATATCTAACATCACGCGGATTAACTAAAGACGCTGATGGGATTTTTCAACTTAGCGATAATGACATCGCTAATATTGAAAATGGACACACTAATTATAGGTTTGTGAGACATAATGGAATTAGTAAACGCATTTACAATATTATATGGGAAATAGATGTTTACACAAAAAATGGTAACCCTAGTGGACACTCGATTACGCAACGATTTGAGTATCTTAAAGCAGGACTTATTTTATCTTATAGAAATATTCGTTATGGTACAGGAACTGGTGATGTTGATGATGAATATAAGGCTTTGTATATTGAGAAATCATCACAGCTTGACTCACAATATCGACATCGAGCTCATAATCAGTTTTTAACTTTTTTTGTTTCCTTTGGTGTTGTTGGTGCTTTTTTGTGCTTTTTTGCATTTTTTTATCCAGTAATATTGGACTTTAAATTTAGAAACTATCATTTTGCTGTATTTATTCTAATTGCCGTATTGTCGATGCTTACAGACGACACTTTGGAGACAACAACAGGTGTGGTTTTTATTTCATATTTTTATTCCTTATTTTTGTGGGGTGAAAAATAAAATTCAAAGAAAATTTTAGATATGGATAAAGAAAATTTTATGAAAAAAGCCATAGAGCTTTCAATTAAAAATATGGATAAAGGCGGAGGTCCTTTTGGTGCAATTATAGTTAAAAATGGAGAAATAATTGCTGAATCTGGAAATAGTGTAACAATTGATAATGACCCTACTGCTCATGCCGAGGTAAATGCAATTAGAACAGCATCAAAAAAACTCGGCACTTATGATTTGAGTGGCTGTGATATTTATGCTTCATGTGAGCCTTGTCCAATGTGTCTTGGTGCTATATACTGGTCAAATATTGATCGCTTGTTTTTTGCAAATAACCAAAACGATGCCGATGAAATTGGGTTTAGCGATAAGTTTATTTATGATGAGATTGCAAAAAACTATACACAACGGAATTTAAAAACTGAAAATATTATGAGGGAAGATGCCCTCAGAGCTTTTGAAATTTGGAGAAATAAGGAAGATAAAATTGAGTATTAATAATTATGCTTGACCAAAACTTTTTTGATAGAGATGTTTTAAAAGTCGCTCCCGAACTGGTTGGAAAGATAATAATCCGAAAGTTTGACGATGGCAGCATCAGACGTTTTAGAATTACACAAACCGAAGCCTATCGTGGCGAAAACGACAAAGCTTGCCACGCCAGTAAAGGCAGAACACCACGAACCGAGATAATGTACCATCAGCCTGGTACTATTTATGTTTATTTAATTTACGGTATGTATTGGATGTTGAATTTCGTAACAGAAAGAGTAAATATTCCTCAGGCTGTACTTATTCGTGCAATTGAGGGATATGACGGACCAGGAAAACTGACAAAAGCTTTGCAAATCGACCAAACTTTTAACAATCAAACTATTGTTGACAATCAACGGATTAAACTTTTTGACGATCTATATCAACCCGAAATAATTACCGCTCCACGAATTGGAGTTGATTATGCTGGTAAAATATGGGCAAAAAAACCGTGGAGATTTATTGATAAAAATCTTTCGTAAAAGTTTTAATTCCGCCGTACTAATGGGGTAAGACCAATTTGATATCCAAACGAACGACAAAAATTGAAAAACAAATTGCAATCCCATTAGCATCGCACGAGTTACGTTTAATGTTTTAAACGGCAAAAGCGATGTACTGCGATGCAATAAACCTGTCGAATTGCGATGCACTAAGCTTTTGTTGTTTTACAATCCCTACGGTATAAGATTAAAATCATACAATAAAATTGTACTCGTTGGGGAGACCCGATAACAAAATCTATTCTGGTTTAGGCATAATATCTTCATCTTTAAAACTATAATAAGTTTTGTCGGCAATAATAATATGGTCTAGCACCGAAATATCAAAAAAATTAGCTGCATTAACAAGTTTTTCAGTAATTTGTATGTCCTGTTTGCTGGGATTACGATTTCCTGATGGGTGATTGTGAGCAATAATTATTGCTTGTGCAAGGCGTTCCAAAGCATTTTTCATAATAATCTTAATGTCCATAACTGTTCCTACAGTACCACCTTGGCTAAGCTTAATGCTATCAATTATAGTGTTTGCACGTGTTAGATAAAGAATATGTATTTCTTCGTGGGGTATATCTCCAATTTGTGGTTGAAAATAATCATAAGCATCAGTACTACTAGTTATTTTTTGTTGGATTACAACTTCTTGCATTTTACGTCGTCTTCCAAGTTCTAAAGCTGCTACAATACTTACTGCTTTAGCTTCGCCAACTCCTCTAAATTGCATTAAATCTTTGTATGTTTTTTTACCTAAAGTGTTTAAATTATTTTTGCTTTCTTTAAGGATGTCTCTGGCTAACTCAACCGCTGATTGTTTTATGTTTCCCGATCCAAGTAAAATAGCTACTAATTCAGAGTCGCTAAGAGCCTCTGTACCTTTTTGCATTAATTTTTCGCGAGGACGATCAGATTCTGCCCAGTATTTTATCGATTTACTATTTTCCATGTAAGAAGATTATTTTTTGTAAAAATAATAAATAGATTTTTATTTGTGTATATATAAACAAAAAAAACTGTTCCTCGAAAGAAACAGTCAATGTCTTATTATAAAAAAAAAGCTTTATACTAATGTATTAACATGCTTAGTAAGTGCAGATTTTAAGTTCGACGCTTTATTCGCATGTATAATATTTTTCTTAGTTAATTTATCAAGCATCCCAATTACTTTAGGAAGCAATTCCTCAGCTTCATTTTTAACTGTCATGCCTCTGAGTTTATTAACTGCATTACGTGTTGTGCGAGCATAGTACTTGTTGTGTAATCTTCTTACCTCAGTTTTTCTGATACTTTTTTTTGCTGCCTGATGATGTGCCATAATATTTTATTATTTCTATAATTTATTCTTAAAAATCTTTCTTAATTTCGGACTGCAAATATACTATTTTTTTTTTATACAACAAGTTTTCTAAATAAATATTTAAAATATTATTAATTACTTCCTATTTAGGACGTTAATGTTGGAATAAAAAGCCAAAAAAAGTGAAATTATGTGATTCTTGCAACTACACGATGAAGAAATCGTGTGGTAGCGTGTGGATTACTGTGATTCTATGATCGTGCGGTAGCAAGAAATACTAGGATACTGTATTTCTATAAAAAAAGAAGTAGCTTAACTAAAACTACTCCTTTTAATGCTATATTTATATTTTAATATGTAAAAATAATTTTGATTAATTCAGGAGAAGGATTCAAATTCCAATCATCTTTTATAGCAATATAATAGTCTCTTCCGGACTGAGGAATTTCAATTATACCAGGGATTTCAAAAGAAGAAATTTCTTCGAGTGCACCATTTGCATCTAATAAAAGTAAAAATATAGCGACCTAAAGGTCTTGGGGGTTGGGGTAATCGGTTAAATTTAAAATTTTATTTTTGCAGAAAAAAAACATGATAAAATTAGACAATAAGTTTACATCGGATTTCAAAGACCATTTAAAATTCA
>JAQVOR010000002.1:20780-69153 GCA_028702535.1 Bacteroidales bacterium | reverse complement strand
CAACAACAAAATTAAAAATAATTAAAATAAATACAAAATAAATGTAAAATAAATTTGGAATTGAACACAGTATCTAACGGGCTATAATACCAAAATGACACCAAAACACTCGATAAATTATTTATTTTCGTTTTAATTCTCTTGAAATTTTAACCGTAACTGGTGCTATACTGAAAATTGAAAGATTGTAAAAAAAATATTATAAGTTTATTTCGGTCGTTTTGATATCAAATTGGTCTAACATATTTGCCCTCTTGGGCATATATGTCAGTAAAAAAGAGTCTCCAAGATATATATATATATATTGCCCAGAGGCGATGCCCTGCGATGCACTGAGCCTGCCGAAGTGAGCCTGCCGAAGTGAGCAACGCCGAAGTGTCGAAGGGGCATAAACAATTATAAATATTTTTTCTATTTGTATTAAAATTAAAGTATGCGTTTGCCCTGGATTAAAACCTAATTGATTGATTAAATTGTGTATTTTTGCATAAATTGGTCGAATTATGGAAAATAAAAGTAGCATAGAAGATAATTCTAAATGTTTTCAGACTTTATATCCTGAAGAGCTTGAGTTTATCAGTGACAAAAAGAAACAATTGCAGTATTTAAAAAGAGAGCAGATATTTAAACAGGGAGCGTTCTCTCCTTATGTTATGTATATCATTGATGGACTTGTTAAAATATCGCTCCAAACTGGGTTTGAGAAGCAAATTAATATTCGTTTGGCTCATACTGGGGAGTTTTTAGCTTTTTCGTCAATATTTGGTGATGATACATATAATTATACTGCAACAGCTTTGCGAAACTCAAGTATCTGTATGATAGATAAAGAGGCTTTGAGAAATTTATTATTTGAAAATGCCGAGTTCTCAATGCGAATAAGTTCTAAAAATTGTAAAAATGAAGCACGATTTTACGAGATAATTAAAAATATTTCGTACAAACAGATGCGTGGTAAATTAGCTTCTGCAATAATTTACTTGTCTTCGCCAGAATTTGCCAGTGAAAACGTTTTTACACTTCTTACCCGTCAGGATCTCGCCGAATTTGCATCAGTTTCTACTGAAAGTACAATAAAATTGCTAAAAGAGTTTGAACAGGAAAATATAATCGAACTTAAAGCTAAAGATATAATAATTTTAAATCACAAAAACCTATTGGATATTAGCCGTACATCTTGATAAATGTATTTTGGTGTAGTATTTGATTTTAAATATTGCCAAAAGTAATTTGCTATTTGAAATTAGTTTATTATAAAAAAGGTTTAATGTAAATAATTTTTTAATTTTGTCAGTTGATAAGTAAATTAGAGATGAAAAGAATACTTAGTATAATTGTTTTAGTGTTGATGCCTGTTATATATTCTTTTTCACAGGTTGAGATTATAAAATCAGACGAAAAAGTTGTAATTGATGGCAGCAAGTATTATTTGCATACTGTTGAGGCTGGGCAAACTCTGTATTCGATTTGTAAAGCTTATGGAGTTACAGAGGCAATACTTAATGAGGTAAATATTGGTCTAAAATCCGAAATTTTTGTAGATCAAATTATTAAAATTCCTGTGATATTTGAAATATCTGATGACGGAAAAAAAATAAAATATATAGTTAAACCAGGCGATACCTTATACTCTTTATGTCGCAAATATGGGATTACCGAAGATGAGTTTTATGAGCTTAATGAAAATGTTAAACCGAATAGAGGAATAAAGGTTGGACAAGAAATAGTATTCCCCACGAGTGTTTTAGATACACAACCAATTGTTTTAGATAGTAAAGGTTCTGATAATGAAAAGGATACTGTAAATTATTATTATCATTTAGTTGAAAAAGGAGAGACATTATATCGGCTTTGCAGAATATTTGAAGTGAAACAAAGCGAGATTTTATTAGCAAATCCTAGTTTGGATGAAAACACTCTTAAAGTTGGTGATTTGATTAAAATTCCTAAAAAGAGCAAAGAGCCTCTTACTGATCAACAACGATTAGTTGACAGCTTGGTTAAAGTAGCTTTTTCTGTTGATAGCACAATCTTTATAAGTGAAAGTATTTGTGATTCTATAATGTGGTATAAGCAAGGTAATCATTTTGTTATTAGCGTTTTGTTACCATTTGATGTTTCCTCAAATATGAGAAGTTTATATAATCAGGAGGAGAGCACCAAAAATCAAAGACTTTATCCGATAACTGAAAAAGTAGTTTCTTTTTATTCGGGACTTTTAATCGGACTTGAGCAATATAAATCTGCGGATGTTAAAATTGTTCTTAAAGTTTATGATATTGGCGATGACAATACTATTTTAACGGACATACTCAAAAATAATCAGTTAAATGGCTCCGACCTTATTATTGGACCTGCATATAAAAGTCAAGTGGAGTATTTTAATTCTAATTTTAAGAATGATACTGTTAGCATTATTCTACCATTTGTAACTGATAGTGATATTGTTGAGAAATTTTCAAATAATATTACTTTGCGTACTAGTAATGATTTTTTGTGCGATAAAGTTGCCGATTATGTTTCCAAAAATTCGCAAAATAATTACTTGATTATTCAAGGTGCGACCCCAGATCAAATAAAAATCGCTATGGATTATAAAAATGCAATAGATCTGATAACAGATACTGTCAATATACAAGTAAACACAATACGCTTTAATGGAAAGTCGTTAGTATCACTAAAATCTATGATTTCGGAAGAAAAAGAAAATGTCTTTATTCTTCCATTTGCTCACGAAACAACCACAATTAAAATATTTACGGAGTTATTCCCGATTAGAAATCACGAAATTACCCTTATAGGTCCAGAAGCACTATTGAGTTTCGAAACTATAGACCCTAATTATTTTCGTAAAATAAAATTTAGTTATTTTACTGATTTAGATATTGATTATTCCGATTCATTAACAAATGTATTTATAACTAAATATCAAGAAACATTTTTGTGTACACCAGATGAATACTCGTTTTTGGCTATGGATGCAGCAAGTTTGATAATTGCAAAATTATTGCGTCATGGAAAAGAATTTTCAAGATGTTTTAGCTGTAGGGATACAATTAAAGGCTTGTCGGGAGATTTCATATATGCCTCAAAACCTAAATATGCCCCTGGTGCTTTTTCTAATTCTTGTGTTTATATCTACAAACTCCAAGAAGATTTTACTTTTGGACTGGTCTATCCTCAAATAAAAATAGTTTCTGATGAGAATAATAGATAAGCTGACACATTTTAAACTTGTTAGAAATAATTAGAATTTTTATTATATTTTGGTTTAAGTTGATTTTGTTTTTTGTAAATATTCAAGTTTTTTGAATAAAAAATGCCTTTAAATTTTAGGTAGGCAACCTTTTTTTTTTTTTCGTCTTGTTTTAAGTGAAAAAACATTTTTATATTGTAAATTTGTTATATTTGTATTTGAAGATTGAGATATAGTTTATAAACTATTAGTGCTTTGTTAGAAAAATGATTTTTTTATTAATATTTTTGCTATGAAATGTAAAATTTTAGTGCTTGTGACATTTTTAATCATACCTTTTTCTGCTATTTTTACTCAAAATATAATGGAGTTTGTCGATGTAAAAGATGCTGATGGTCTTAAAACTGTTTATTTTCAAGTTAAAGGATTAAATGAAGATGACGCAGCAAGAGCTACATTGATGAAAGACTTATTAGCAGACCCAAACGTGATAAAAGGTCGCATTTTTACAAGTTCTTCTTTAAAAACTCGATGTCAGTTATTCTTGCCTTATGAAATTAGTCCCGAATATATTCGTCCAATTTTGCAATCTCATGGATACGATTTTGAGTTTAGCTCAGTTTCAATAGATGGGAAATTATTAATCGATAAAAATGCGAAAGCTGCAAGGGCTGATTTTTATTCTCCTACAGACGATTTCCCTCAATATGTTAGTACTGGAGATAAAATTTTAGATGCCGAAAATTATCGCATTGCAAAAGAGCAGTGGATTGAAAATAATAAACGTAAATATAAAAAGCAAAAGTCTAATGGAACTGCCAAATATCCCATTGTAATTTCTCAGGAACAATTTGATAGTTATACAGAAGATAAGCAGCAAAAAATTTTAGCACAACCAGATATTTTTGAAATCAACCAATATTGATAATTAACTTACTAGCTATGAAACACTTATTTATCTTTATCTTTTCTGTTTTAATTGCAACATTATTGTTGATTTCTGAAAATACATACGCATGTACAGGTAGCACATTGGCTGGAAGCATTACTCCAAATAATAATTGGCAGACACTAGCGGGTGCGCAAGCTGGTGACAGATATACTTTTACTATCGTCGCAGGAGAAGTAATAATATTTTCATTTTGTCAGGGGGGAGGAACATATTCAAATGATCCACGGATAGATTTACACAATCAAGACGGAACTATTACTTATGATTTTAATGATGACCATTGTGGTTACGGAGCAGAATTGGTGTGGGTATGCCCAACTAGTGGTACGTATTCAATTGGTTTATATGAGTTTTCGTGTCTAACCAATGGTACAGCTCTTGGCACAATAGCTTATAAATACTTACCTACACCTACCGAGCAAGATTGTCTTGGTGCCCGTCCATTATGTAATAGTTTTTCAAATCACCCTCAATCTTATGTGGGTACTGGACATTACTATGATATCTTTAATTTTTATGAGCAATATGGAATGTCAGCAAATGTAAATAATTGTCCAAATTGTTTGGTAACTGGCGAGCGTAATAATGTGTGGTACACTTTTACTGCTCAAACATCTGGCAATCTTGCATTTACAATTACTCCAGTAAATCTTAGTGATGACTATGACTGGGCTTTGTATAGCCTTAACAGCGGAGTTACTTGTCTTGATTTAATTAATTGGCAGGCACATCCGCCAGTTAGTTGTAATTTCTCTTTTGCAGGTAATGGAATTACTGGTTTAGGCTCAGGTTCGTCACATTGTATAGGCCCAGTCGAAAATAACTTGTTTAATGCACCTCTATCTATAAATGCAGGTGAAACTTATGTCCTAACTGTGTCTAATTTTAGTTCAACTCAAAATGGATATTCTATAAATTTTGGTGCCAGTACTGCGACCATTGTCGATAACTCAAGTCCTGAAATGGAAAGTCTTGTTTATGATCCATATTGTGGGTCTTCTTCATTAACTGTCCAGTTTAGTGAAGCGATATGGTGTTCAAGTGTTCAACCAGCTGATTTTGTTCTAACAGGTCCAGCAGGAACATATTCGATAGATGAAACCTATAGTATAGTTTGTACATCCGCATCTTCTAATACCTATGCTGGTACTTGGTACGATGATGTTTGGACATTACAACTTGGAGATTTGCTTTCTCAATCGGGTGATTATGTACTAACTTTAATTGATGGTAGTGTAGAAGATAAATGTAATAATGTTAATGAAGAAAACCAATTGTTTTTTACCGTTGTAGGAGTAACTGCTGATATTGATATTACTGCTGCGTCAGGTTGTGGTGGTGGAGACTGTAATGGAGAGATTATTGTCTCAAATATTACAGGCGGAACTCCTCCTTACTTTGTCGATTGGAGTGGCCCAGCAGGCTTTACTTCAAATGCTTTAACTATATCATCATTATGCAATGGAGTTTATGGTCTTACTATAACTGACTCCGAAGGAATTTGCGAGTTCATAGATTCTGTCCAAATGCTTGGATCTCCACCTTTAAATTCTACAGCGACAAGTAACTCACCAGTATGTGCAGGTGGAACAATTGAACTGTTGGCAGATTGTGATGATGGGACAGCTACTTATAGCTGGACTGGACCTAGTACTTTTACTTCTTCACAACAAAATCCTACAAGACCTAATGCTAATATTGGTATGTCTGGTACTTATATGCTTACAGTTACTGATGCTGCCGGATGTACTGAAACCGTATCAACTGATGTAACTATAAATGCGGTTACGCCTGTAAGTATTAGTGCAGATTCTCCGTATTGCGAGGGTGAAAATATACAATTAAATGCAACTTCTGTAGTTGGTGCAAGTTATAGTTGGACAGGACCTGGATTTTTTAGTTCAATCAATGAAGACCCACTTATCTCAAATTGTGTAACAACTGATGCAGGAACTTATTCGGTGGTTGTTACAGATGCAAATTCATGTACTGTTAGTGCAAGTATAGCTATTGTAGTTAATGAAGGCATAATAGCAGACATAGTTACAACTAATCCATTGTGTTATCAAGAGCCTACTGGTCAGATACAAGTAAATGTGACTTCTGGAACAGCTCCATATAATTTCATTTGGACAAATGGCTCTACATCTAATCTAGCAACTGGATTAATCGGCGGAATACCTATTTGTGTTACCATTACAGATGCAGGTTCGTGTAATCTGGTAATTTGCCATACCCTAACCAATCCACCGGAAATTGTTGTCGATATTACTACTGTTCCAACAGAATGTGGCTTTTTTGATGGAGAAATAATAACTAATGTAAGTGGTGGAGCAGGTGGATATACAATCAATATCTCTGAAGGACACTCTGGCAATCATGTTACGGGATTACACCCAGGCGACTATCAAGTTACTGTTACAGATGCTAATAATTGTAGCGTTGTATCAACCGCTACTGTAGGTTTTTTTGGTGCTGGAACAGTCGATATTGTGCAAATTCAAGAAGTGTTTTGTTTTGGTCAGAATACAGCAGTATTACAAGCCAATATGTTAAATGGTTCTATTCCTTACACTTATAATTGGTCGGTGCCAGGTCAGACAACACAAAATCTATCTGGAATTGGAGCAGGGACTTATTCGGTTAGCGTTAGTGATAGTTATGGCTGCTCTGGTGTAGCGACTTATGAGGTTATTCAACCCGAGATAATGACTATAAATATAGAACATACGAATGTTTTATGTAGAGGCGAAAATAATGGCTCAGCATTAATAAATGCTGTAGGAGGGACGCCACCTTACGTATATGCTTGGAATCATGGCCCTACATCTAATAGCCTTTCTAATTTAAGTGCAGGTACATATTCTGTTGTTGTGCAAGATTTTAACGCTTGTTCGGTAAACGAAGTTGTGGTTATTACTCAACCAGACAATATTGTTGGTTTAAGTGTAACAATTTCTGATGTTTCGTGTTTTGGTAGATATGACGGAATGGCTATTGCTACTGGAACCGGTGGCACACCACCATATTCAATACATTGGTTTCAATTTAATGAGTTTATTGCTAGTGGTACTCAGATATCGTCTCTTAGTGCAGGTCAATATAGTGCTCAAGTTTATGATGCCAATAACTGTGTAAAAGAAGCATTATTCTCAATTAGTGAACCATCAGCCTTGATAGTAGAGACACAAGTTTCTGGAGTTTCATGTAAAGGTTTTAATGATGGGTCGGTAATTGTTGCAGTCGAGGGTGGTACTTTACCTTATAGCTTCGAGTGGAATAGCGGAGAAACAATAAGTAGCATATCATCTCTTAAAGCTGGAAACTATTATATCACTATTACTGATGCTAATGGTTGTATAAAAGCTCTTGGGGTAAATGTTCAAGGTAGTAATAAATTATGTCTTGGTATCCCTAACGCATTTACACCTAATGGTGATGGGATTAATGATACATGGGAAATTGACTATATCGAAATGTATCCAAGTGCTTATGTTAATGTGTTTAACAGATGGGGACAGCATATTTATCAGGCGAAGTCAAATGAAGATTTCTGGGATGGAAAGTGGAAAGGTAAATATGTTCCAGCTGGTTCATATCAGTATGTAATTGATCTGCGAAATGGGATGGAGCCGTTTACTGGTGTTGTAGTTGTCGTATATTAAAAATATAAAGGCTGTTTTTACAGCCTTTTTTTTGTTCCAAATATTGATTATTCTATTATTTTTAATATTTTTACACAATTAAAAAATTTGTAGAAAATGAAAGATAAATTATATAAACTTTTCAAATTTTTGATTAGTAAAGTATTCCTGTTTAACTTCTTAGGTGCAATTGCTTTTATTTTTATTGTGATTGTCGTATTAAACATATATTTGAAATTTTATACACAACATGGTAAATCAGTTACTGTACCAACATTAATTGGAATGCAAACCGAAGATGCGATTGCACTTCTGAAAAATGAAAGTTTTGATTATGTAATAATTGATACAATATTTGATGATAACGTTGATAAAGGCGCAATTGCCGAACAAACCCCTGAACCCGAAGCTCTAGTAAAGAAAGGAAGAAAATTATATCTAATAGTAAACTCAAAAAACGATGAGATGATTTCGATGCCTCAATTTGTTGGTTATTCTATTAGACAGGCTAATTCACTTGCCGAATCATACGGACTAGTGGTCGGAAACCTTAGATATGTTCCCGATATAGCGGCAAACGTTGTTATCAGACAATTACACGATGGCGATGAAATTATAGCAGGAACAAAAATTAAAAAAGGGTCTAAAATAGATATGATACTAGGGCTGGGACTTAGCGATAAAACGACTTTAGTACCTTCACTTATTGGATTAACATATAAAAAAGCAAGTAATAATCTATTGGATTTATTCCTTAATACTGGTGCGGTAAATTATGACGAAACTGTGAGAAATAGAAAAGATTCGATAAATGCTAAAGTTTATAAACAATCTCCAGGATATAGCACAATAAACGAAGTGAATTTGGGTTATAATGTTGATATTTGGCTAACTGCAGACGAAAGTTTGATTGAGGCAAAAATGTTGGAGGCTGAAGAAACTGCCGAGAATGCAGAAAATGAAACAGAATAAATATGAAAAGAACAATAATATTAATATCTGTACTAATAATAATCAGTTTTGTGCTTAATGCACAAGAAGTTTTGATAGATTGCGGTAATCAGCAGTTGAAGAATTATAGTGAAAAATACTATGCTGTTATTTCAAATCGTCATACAAAAGCAATTGATACTTTGGACTTGCCTTTTTTCGATGATTTTTCAAAATCATTTATTTATCCCGATTCGACTAAATGGATTGATAAATTTGCTTATATAAATAAAGATTATGCCGTCAATCCAATTTCGATGGGGGCAGCAAGCCTAGATGCTATCGATAATTTTGGGGCAGTTTATACTCATTTGCCTTCATTGAGCAGCAGTATTGCCGATTATTTAACATCTGCACCCATAAATCTTGGGTTGAGTGTCGCAGATTCTCTTTATCTTAGTTTTTATTATCAAGCTGGTGGAAATGGAAACTCACCAGAGGTACGAGATTCTCTCGTACTACAGTTTAAGTCTCCTTCTACCGATTGGAAAAGTGTTTGGAATGCTCCCGGTGGAGAGGCAATGGATACTTTTAAGCTAGCGCTAATACCAATAATAGACCCTACATATCTCGTTAAAGGATTCCAATTCAGATTATTAAATTATGCTAGTATTAGCTCCAATTATGAACCTAGTTGGGTTAGCAATACCGATATTTGGAATATTGACTTTGTTAAGCTTGATAAAAATAGATCATGGGATGATACTCTTGCAAATGATGTCGCTTTTATAAAAGATTTTGGATCAAAACTAATCGGCTGGGAGGCTGTACCTTGGAATCATTTTAAAGATTATACAGGAAATATAGTAAATGATTCTATCACATTTACATACAAAAGTACTTATGGTGTGGATGTAATGAATGTCAATCGTCGAGTTATAATAACTGATATATATGGCGATACTCCAACATACTCAATGTTAGAGGATAATGAAAATATTGAGCCTCTTCAAACTATAGAATATACTAGAGCAATACCTTATAATTTTACTTCTAATACTGAGGACTCAGCTCGCTTTTTACTTAAAGGATATCTTAAAATTGATGGGGCTGAAGATCTCTCCATATATCGCTGGAATGATACATCATATTATTATCAGGATTTTAACAATTATTATGCTTATGATGATGGCTCGGCCGAAAGAGGTTATGGTATTTCAGGACAGGGAACTGCCTACTCAAGTTTGGCTTGTAAGTTTACACCACTTAAAGCTGATATTCTAAAAGGAGTTTACATTTACTTTAACCAGACATTAAATGAAGCGAATCGAAAATATTTTTATCTTACAATCTGGAGTGATAATGATGGAATACCTGGAGATACAATTTTTCAGAAAATTGGTGTAAAACCTTATTATAGTGATCAAACAAACGGATTTTTGTATTATTCTTTGGACACAAGTATTTATATAGATACCACATTTTATATTGGTTGGATAAAAACAACTGACGATATGTTAAATTGTGGTTACGACCTAAATAATGATGCTGGCTCTAAAGTGTTTTATAATGTGTCAGGAGAGTGGCAGGCTTCTGCATATAATGGAGCTATGATGATTAGACCAGTTTTTGGATATGCAAAATCTAGGGCGGTATATAAACCCGAAATCGTAAAATCAGAATATGATATTTATCCTAATCCGGCATCTGATTATGTGAAAATCCTTTCTGAAATTCCACCAAAATTTGTTGCGATTTATGATGCGACAGGTAGGCTTGTTCGTCAATTTAATGGCCGAGAGGATGTTTTTGTCGGAGACTTGGAACAAGGAACATATTTTATACGTCCAGTTTCTGAAGCTAGTAGCTTTAAAACAAAAAAAATACTTATTCTCAGATAAATGATCCAAGAAGATTTCGACAGTGCCGAGCAGAATGACGAGTTTGAACAATCAGAACTTTATGAACATCATCGTTTAGAAATTGAACAAGGTCAAAAACCAATGAGATTAGATAAATATCTTGTTTGTCGAATGGCCTCAACATCACGAAATAGAATTCAAAATGCTGCTGATGCAGGAAATATTCTCGTTAATCAAAAACCTTCTAAAAACAGTTATAAAGTTAAGCCCGGCGATGTTGTGAGTATTGTTCTTAGTTTCCCAAAAACTGAAAACGAACTTATAGCCCAAGATATCCCATTAGATATTTTTTTTGAGGATGAGCATTTTGTAATCGTAAACAAGAAACCTGGTATGGTTGTACATCCTAGTTATGGACATCATGACGGAACTCTTGTTAATGCTTTGGCTTATCGTTTTAAAGACTTACCAATGTTTACTGGTAAGGAAGTGAGACCAGGATTAGTACACCGAATAGATAAAGATACATCGGGATTACTTGTAATTGCAAAATCGGAAATAGCTCTAAATAAATTAGCAAAGCAATTCTTTGACCATTCATGTAAACGCTCATATACTGCTTTGGTGTGGGGAAATCTACCAGAAGAATCAGGCATTATTACAGGACATGTGGGACGTAATCTTAAAAACCGAAAAGTAATGGATGTTTTTCCCGATGGCGAATACGGTAAAGAAGCAATTACACATTATAAAGTCTTAGAAAGATTAGGCTATGTTAATCTTATCGAATGCCGCTTGGAAACTGGGCGAACTCACCAAATTAGAGTACATCTAAAACATATTGGACACCCCTTGTTTAATGATGCCGAATATGGTGGTGACAAAATTCTTAAAGGAACTACATTTACAAAATATAAGCAATTTGTCGAAAATTGTTTCAAAATATTACCACGACAAGCTTTACATGCAAAATCACTTGGGTTTGTGCATCCTTCAAGTGGCGAAAATGTGTACTTTGACTCTGCTTTACCTGAAGACATGCAAGAATGTATTGATAAATGGCGAAATTATGTAACATATCGCAATGAATTTGAATAAACTTGCGTCTTTCTTTTACGATGATTTATTTTTTATCCTTTATCTCTGAACACTAACACTATGGGTACTCCTGTAAAATCAAAATTCTCACGAAGTTTATTTTCAAGGTATCTTTTGTAAGGTTCGCGAATATATTGTGGAAGGTTTGTAAAAAAAGCAAAAACAGGAGTGGGTGTAGGTAATTGTGTTACATATTTAATTCTAACTCGTTTACCTTTTAGTACTGGAGGAGCATAAGCTTCGATAGCTTCGAGCATTACTTCATTTAAAACCCCTGTTGCGATTCTTTGTGTGCGACTTTCATAAACTTTGATAGCTGTTTCGATAACATTATGTATGCGTTGTTTGTTAAGTACCGACACAAATAATATTGGGATATCATTAAATGGTGCTATTTTATCCATAATTTGCTTAGTAAATTCTTTAACGGAGTTTGTCGATTTTTCGATAAGATCCCATTTATTGACAACTATTACAATACCTTTTTTGTTTTTGCGGATAAGATTAAGTATATTTTGATCTTGAGCCTCAAAACCGAGGCTTGCATCAATCATAAGCACACAAACATCCGAATGCTCAATTGCTCTAATCGCACGCATCACAGAATAAAACTCCAGATTCTCGCTAACTCGATTTTTCCTTCTTACTCCAGCGGTATCAACCAGCATAAAGTCAAATCCGAATTTATTATATCGTGTATTTATTGAATCGCGAGTGGTCCCAGCAATTTCTGTTACAATATTTCTTTCTGTCCCGATTAAAACATTTGTTAGCGATGATTTTCCAACATTTGGACGACCAACTATTGTAATTCTCGGAAGATTATCTTCGTCGTGAGGCTCTTCGTTAGAGAGCTCCTCAGCAACGGCATCAAGAATTTCTCCAGTTCCAGAACCAGTCATTGCCGAAATGCAAAAGACTTCTCCTAATCCGAGATTATAAAATTCATAGCTATCTGCAATACGAGCATTAGTATCAACTTTATTGGCAGCCAAAAAAACTGGTTTTTTTGTTTTGCGAAGTATTTCCGCAACAGCTAAGTCTAAATCTGTAACTCCCGATTCCACATCAAGTACAAAAATTATCACATCAGCTTCCTCAATTGCAATAAATACCTGTTTGGCTATTTCTTGCTCAAAAATATCTTTCGAATTATCTACAAAACCTCCAGTATCAACAACAGAAAATTCTTTACCGTTCCAAACAGAATGTCCGTATATTCGATCGCGTGTAACACCACTTTCATTGTCAACTATTGCTTCGCGACGTTCAATCAAACGATTAAAAAGTGTTGATTTGCCGACATTTGGTCTTCCTACTATTGCTACGATATTTCCCATGAATTATTTTTTTACAAAAGTAATAAAAAACTCCGATACTTTGCGGGTTTTTTACTTTAGCAAAACTAAGGGGCTGCTCCCAAACAAATCTTAAGTATATTTTTTGCTCTGTTCAAAAACTTTGAAAATTTGGTTTTTATGGAAGATTGTTAAAGGCAAGACTTTCAAAGCTTTAGAATTGCAGTTTGTAGAAGTATGACTAATTCTCGCTATATTTAAAATTCAATTTTTATCTTTGCATTAAATAAAAACAAGAAGTATGCTTAAAGAAATTCAAGAACACCGCACAATTAGAAAATATACCGATAAGTTAATTCCCAAAACTGTAATGGACAGTATTTTAGGGGCTGCGATTCGAGCTTCTAATACTGGAAATATGCAGGTTTATTCGATTATTGTTACTACAGATTCTAAAATAAAAGACGAATTAGCTCCTGCACATTTTAATCAGCCAATGGTAAAAAATGCTCCTGCAATTCTTACTTTTTGTGCCGATTTTAATCGTTTTAACAAGTGGTGTAGTCAAAGAAATGCCGAGCCAGGATATGATAATTTTTTGTCGTTTCTTACTGCTGCGATTGATGCGATAATAGCTGCCCAAAATGCCTGTGTTGAGGCTGAAGCAAACGGTTTGGGGATTTGCTACCTTGGTACTGCAATATATAATGCCGATAAAATTATTGATGTTTTAAATCTTCCGAAAGGAGTAGTGCCAGTTACCGCTGTAACAATTGGATACCCAGACGAAACTCCAGAACTTACTGACAGACTTCCAGCAGAAGCGGTTGTACACTATGAAAGATATAAGGATTATACTCCTGAAGACATTAATAAATTATATGCCGAAAAAGAGTCTCGACAGGATAGTAAGCAGTTTATTGCAGAAAATAATAAAGAGACTCTTGCACAAGTGTTTACAGATGTTAGATATCCGAAAGATAATAATGAGCATTTCTCTAAAGTATTATTAAGTGTATTAAAAAAACAGGGGTTTTTAAAATAAAATATCAACATATAGTGCTTATTATAAAACTAATTTTTACATAGAATGATGAGGATAATAATAGTTATATGTTGATAATTTTAATAATCTTATGTCTTTTGTTGGCTAGTCTGCTAATTAGAGCTGACCATTTTGGAGCAGTTCCAGATAAAAACAACTTAAAAATACAGAATTGTGCTAATTTTAATGGAAAACAGTTTGTTAATCCAGGCAATATCGGTGTAAGAATGAATTTTAGAAAATTTAAATCGATTTTTCATCAATTTCTTAAACTCCGAAAGCAAAAACGTCCACCTAATAATATAAAAATAGTTGATAATCCAAACATGCACTTAGCACAATCAGATGCCAATATAATTCGAGTAACTTGGTTGGGACATTCGGCAGTTGTATTGGATGTTGGCAGTACAAGATTGCTTTTTGATCCCATGTTATCAAAATTCGCTTCACCTTTTCCTGCATTTGTAAAACGATTTGATAATTCTTTAAAATTTGATGATGCAGATTTAGAATCACTAGGAAAAATTGATGCTGTTATTATTTCTCACGACCATTACGATCATCTTGATTATGAGACGATTATCAAACTTAAAAACCAGATAGATAAGTTTTATGTGCCACTTGGAGTTGGAACACATCTTGAAAAATGGAAAATTGATAAAACCAAAATTATTGAAGCAGATTGGTGGGAAGAGTTTTTACAAGATGATTTAGAACTTGTTTGTACTCCTGCCCAACATTTTAGTGGACGTAGAGCGAATAAACGAAATTATACTTTGTGGGCATCGTGGTTAGTAAAATATAAAGGCAAATCTATTTACTTTAGTGGCGACTCTGGATATTTTGGAGGCTTTAAAGAAATAAAAGAAAAATATGGTCCAATTGACTTAGCCATGTTAGAGTGTGGGCAATACAATGAACTCTGGAAAGAAATACACATGTTGCCCGAGCAAACTGTATTAGCAGCTAAAGACCTTGACGCAAAATTACTTTTACCTATCCATAATATGGCTTTTAGTTTAGCTTTACACCCTTGGTACGAACCAAAAACGAGAATCTTAGTTGAAGCAAAAAAACAAAACATTAAACTTGTGGACGTGTTTGTGGGCGAAAAGTTTGAAATATAAAAAACAATTTTATCAATCACTTTTATTTTTGAACTGATAATTTAGTTGAATAAGATTGCTTACCAGACTCAAACTGTATGAAATATATTCCATTAGGGATGCCTTCTAAAGAAAACTGTTCGACATCGCTTTTAATTACAGATTGACGGATTAGTTTTCCTTCGGAAGAATAAATTTTAAGATTTATATCCTCCGAAAAGATATTATTAAAATAGCAGTAATTATTTGCAGGGTTTGGATAAACGCAAAAATTATTTTCTTTAGTTGATATCTGACTAGATTGACTCGATTGATTGAGAAACATTACAGTAACCATATTAATATAATTGGTTGAATTTCTAGAGTTTACCAAGAGGAATTGATTGCCATTCTCGTCAAGGCAAAAACTAACAGGCTCATCGAGTCCAGTTACTGAGCCGTTGTAGTATTGTGTCCATTGGTGCTGACCACTCTCATTGTATTTAATTATCATTGCACCTCCGCCATTAGCTGGCATATTACTGGCTGTAACAAAAATACTCCCATCATTAGATTGCTTAATACTCTCATAAGTATCATTTGTTGAAAAGCTAGATTTGCTAGTATGCGACTCTATCCAAATTTGATTTCCATCAGTATCATATTTTGCAGTTATTGCATTTGCCCCATCTTTACCAGTAATAAAAACATTGGCTGCATTGTCAATAATCATCGATTTGAATGCTGCTCCTATGGATTCAGAATATACTTTTTTAGTCCATAAAACGTCTCCGTTCTGATTGTATTTCATCAATAATGCATCGTTAACATTTGTTTCTTCATTTGCTTCATATCCGCAAACGTAAACCGACAAGTCATTGGTAATAATAGCATCAAACCCCACTGATGAACGTTCTTCTAATGTTCTGTAATACTCATCAATAATTTTTGTTCCTTCATTATTATACACAACTAAAGCTGTTAGGAAATAATGTTCCCAGTCGGTATAGTTTCCAGTTATTGCAATCTGCTGGTTCGTTTGGTTGTAATGAATTTTTCGCAAATCAGCACCATAATAAAGAGTGTGAGTTTTATGCCAAGTCTTTTCAAGTTCGGCGTTTGTTTTTATTAGAATAAAATTTCGCTGACTTGTCGAAGTGCTAATACCTCCTATATAATAATTATTGTTTTCATCGATAACAATATCCACCGCTCTGTCGTCTAAATGAGCGGTTCCGTCAAAAGTAAAAGTGTTTAACAATTCACCATTGGGGCTATATTTAAGGCATAAAACATCATCTCCGTTGGCAGAAGTACTAGTTGTTCCTGCAATAATGAGATTGTTTTCGGAATCAACTGCTGCTTTTGTTGCCTTGTCAGAGTTTCCTGCGTTATCGTAGGTTCTAGTCCACAAAGTATCTCCAGAATTGTTGTATTTTACGACAATGATGTTTTCTTTTTCGGTAGTATTTACAAAAACATTTCCAAGAGAATAAATATTCCCCTGATTGTCCATAACAATTGATGCACCGTAGGTACTATAAGCGGATGGGTTAATAACAGAAGTCCATTGTGCATTCATTACAATCGCAAAAATACTGCATAGCAAAATAAAAAAAATCTTTTTCATAATATCATTATTACGGTTATTTGATATGCAAATATACAAAATATCTCAATAAATGTAATTGGGAAATTAAAATGTTTTCGCTAAATTTTTTCTCCAATTTAGCCTTTACTGAGCTAAATTCAGAACTCCTGATTTTTTGTAGTCGTTACTGTCGTAATTTTATAAACTTGAATAAACAAAAACATTCGAATTGAAAATAACAGATTTCTCATCCTTCCTTCGTTAGGATTCGAAATGACTAATTATTTGGGAATATGGGAGAGGAGAGGCTTGGTGGCGACCTTGTCGCCACCAAGCCTCTCTTAATAATTTGAATTACTAGTCATTTCGACCAAGGGGAGAAATCTGTTATTTTCAATTCGTAATTCTAAAACAAAAATACGACAATTATATTTTACGAATAAATAGAAGTAACCGCCTGCATTTTAGAGATAGGGGGGCAGTAGTTCTGAAATTTTACGATGTTAATCACATCTTGACAATATTGATGACAATTTAATAAAAAAAGGAGGACAAATCGCCCTCCTCTTCACCATATACTATCTAAAAACATGAAAAAAATTATTTTATTGGTACGTTTTTGAGTGTTTCCACAATATAATTCCAGAATTTTTCTACAGATTCAATATGTACTTTTTCGTCTGGAGAGTGTGGGTATCTAATTGTTGGGCCAAATGAAATCATATCCCAATTTGGATAAACAGATCCTAATAATCCACATTCAAGTCCAGCATGAATTGCTTTAATTTCGGGTGTTTTTCCATATAGCTTAAGATAAGTTTCTTGCATAGTTTTGAGGATTGGCGAATCCATATTAGGTTTCCAGCCTGGATAAGCTCCATCAAAGCTAACATTTGCACCTATTAAATCGAAAATTGTTCCAATTTTATACATGGCACCGGCTTTTGCAGAATCGACTGAACTACGAACAAGGCAGTTAACGGTGTATTTACCATCAACGCATTTTACAATTGCAAGATTATTTGAAGTCTCAACAAGACCTGGCATAGCATCACTCATTCTTTCAACGCCGTGAGGACAAGCAAATGTGGCTTTAACAATTTTTACCATTACATCATGCTCCATTACTTTTGCAGGAGTATTAGTTTTTTTAGCAAACATTTTTAATTCGGGTTCGGTTGCCGAAAATTCTTGTGCAAAAATTGTTTCAAACTTTTTTACTTCAGCCTCGAAACCAGCAGCGTCTTTTTCTGAAACTAATACTATTGCTGATGATTCGCGAGGAATAGCGTTGCGAAGGCTACCTCCAATAACATCACTTAATTTAATGTCAAAATGATAAATGCAATGGTTTAGAAAACGGAATAAAAGTTTATTGGAGTTTGAGCGTCCGATATTGATATCCATGCCGCTGTGTCCACCTTTAAGACCTGTAATCTCAAGTTTGTAAGCTATAAGACTTGCTGGAGTATCTATTTGTTGATAATCCATTTCTACATTAACATCAACGCCACCAGCACAACCAACATATAGTTCGCCTTCATCTTCAGAATCTAAGTTCATTAAGATGTCGCCTTTCAATATACCTGGTTTTAATTCGTTTGCTCCTGTCATTCCAGTTTCCTCATCAATTGTAAAAAGAGCTTCTACTGGACCATGAACAAGATCTTTAGCTTCTAAAACCGCCATTGCTGCTGCACATCCCATTCCGTTATCTGCACCGAGAGTTGTTCCTTTTGCTGTTACCCAATCGCCATCAACATAAGCTTCGATGGGATCTTTTTCAAAATCATGAACTTTATCAGAATTCTTTTGAGGTACCATATCTAAGTGTCCCTGAAAAACAATTCCCATGCGATTTTCCATTCCCGGAGTCGCAGGTTTACGTATTATTACATTACCAATATGATCAACAATAGTTTCTAAACCAAGATCTTCGCCAAATTTTTTCATAAAGGCAATAACTTTGGCTTCTTTTTTTGATGGTCTCGGAATCTGAGTCAAAGAATAAAAATGTTTCCATACTCTTTGAGGATTTAAATTTTTGATTTCGCTCATAACTTATTATTTTTACATTTTTAAATTTAAAACCTTAAAGTTATAATTTTTTAACATATTAACGAAAAATTTGTATAAAAATAAATAAAATTTATTTATGAAGTCTATTATTACATTATGTATTTCGGTTTTTATTAGTATAATTATTTTTGCTCAAACAATTGCCCCAACACCAAATCAGGTTAATTGGATGAGTTTTGAAGAAGCGATTAAACTACATGAGGAAAATCCCAAAACAATACTAATTGATATGTACACCGATTGGTGTGGGTGGTGTAAAAAGATGGATGCTGAAACTTTTAGTAATCCACAGATAGCAAGTTATATCAATGCAAATTTTTATCCTGTACAGTTTAATGCCGAAGGAACTGATACTGTGGAGTATAAAGGTAAATCTTATGTGAATTTAAACACAGGACGAAGATCATCTCATCAATTAGCACAGGAACTGATGGGCGGACGAATGTCGTATCCTACAATTGTATATATTGATTTTGAAAACAATATAAATCCTGTCCCTGGTTTTATGGATGTTAGAAAAATTGAACCGCTTCTGGTCTATTTTGCCGAAAAAATTAATAAAAATTGTAGTTATGATGATTTTAATAGAGGGTTTATTGACACTTTTATGCCAGATTCTTTGTCAAATACTGAGGGCAAAATTAATTGGTTATCGTTGGATAAAGTAAATGCTCTTATGGATACTGCTCCTAAAAAAATACTATTGTATATTAACTCCGATTTTACTAATGGGAGTAAAATAATGTTGGCCTCAAGTTTAACACATCCTGTAATTTCAAATTTTATTAATGAAAATTATTATCCCGTTAAAATAAATTTTGATACTCCAGATACATTAAGAATTGCTAATAATGTATTTGTAAATGAGAATAAAGTACCCGGATACCCTAATCAACTCGTAATAGCTTTGTTACAACCCGACATAAAATTACCTGCAACTGTGTTTTTTGGTGAAGATTTTTCCCTTATATTTGCATTAAAAGGATATTTCCCGTCAGGAGTTTTGGAAAGATATCTTGAGTTTATTAGCAGGGATTTATATAAAACTGGTACTGACTGGCAAAAATTTAATGATGAATTTAAAACGAAACTAAATTAAACAAAACTAAATCAACCTATTATGAAACAAACTACTGAAATCCGTTGTTCAGAAAATCTTAAACTAAGATTACTGACAAATAATGATGTCGAAGACATCTTTGAGGCTATAAGTGCACAACGTTGCTATCAGGGAGCATGGCTAACAATTTCTAATGATAATCTTCGTGTAGAAGCGAAGGAATATGTTAAATATGTAACCGAACAAAAAGATAACATTCTCGATTTAATTTACGTAATTGAGTATGACAATGTATTTGCTGGATTGCTTGGTCTGCAAAAAATTGATAGTCAAAACCATAAAGCAGAATACACTTGTTGGGTTCAAGAAAAATATCAATATCTTGATATTTTAGCAGTAGCATCCTCTAAGTTCATCGAACATTATTTTAAAGATTTAAAATTTAATCGTCTCGAAATACGTGCTACCTGGGATAATATTAAAGTTAAAGATATTGCACGTCGGTTTGGTTTTATCGAAGAAGGTGTCGAAAAACAAAGTCAATTTATAGGTGACGAAAAATATAAGGATGTAATAATCTATGGTTTGCTTAGACACGAATATCAAACTAAACTAATGTTTTATCGCCATAGCACTAAATTACGAACCGATATATAGTAGTAACACAATTTATTGTCGATGTTTTTAAGTGTAAGCTCACTTACTTATCTGATTTGTAGCAAGATAGATATTATATTGGGATTGTACTAATATTTTATAGCCTATAATTATTAAATGTTCTGATGATAACGTGGTTGGGACAGTTTTAAATGAACAATTTTTATTTTCCTATAAATTTTTATTTTTGGTTGCGTATTTGTTATGTAGTTTTAATTATTTTAACTTACTTTCGCAAGCAAAATTGACATAGGATTATGAAGAGACTATTTTTTAATTATTTAATTATTGTGTTTTTAATTTTTGGTACAAATTTATTTTCGCAAAATAATGATGCACCATATTTTATTTATGAAAAAGGAGCAAAAATTAAGATTGGACATTTTAATAAAAGACAAATTCCACAAGGATATACTGTTTATACAGTTACAGATGTTAATGAAACGGACTCTGTGAATTATATAACAATAAAAGCCGAAACATTTGACCCATACGAAAAACCATTAAATTTTACCGAAATAGAAGCCGTTTATAAAGATGGAGAAATATCTCTTGACATGTTATATCTTATTCCTGTTGACTCATTAGCTGCCATATCTTTAGAGGATTGGAATTTGCAAGGCAGAGATTTTATTATGCCTGCATTTTTAGGAAACGGGATATCACTAAAGGCTGCTTATGTCGAACTTGAGACAGATGATAACAGATACATAAAAGTTTCTGAATTTAGTAGAATTGTTGATAAATTCGAAAAATTAAAAACAAATATTGGCGAATTTGAGACATGTGTGATCTCATCAAAGTTAGAAATGCAATTTGCCGAAAACGAGCTTTTTACTATTTACACTTGGTATTCAAAAGGAATTGGCCCTCTTAAAACGAATTATTATAATAATAAACGGAAATTGGTAAAGTATTCAGAAGTTGTTGAGATTGTGATGCCAGAAAAATCGTAGTTATTTATTTTATATATGCCTCCCCGTTTTTAGAATAATCGTTTAAAAAAGCCTTTTTTCTTTTTAAGATGATTTTCTTGCAACTTAGATTCTTGCTTATTGTTTGGCGAATTCGGGATAAGGATTTCACGAATTTTATCCCAACCTATAAAACCACCGATATTTCTATCATCAATAAATATGTTCACGTCCACTTTGCGACTAATATACTTATTAAACTCTTCATTGGGGAAACTTTCATTTGCAGCATAGAACATAATGCCGTAATCAAGACAAAAGTCAATGGCGGCTTGTAAATCTATGCCATCACGTACAGTCCATAGTACAAGTTTATGCCCATTTTCTTGTAGCTCACGTAAAACTTCAAAAGCTCCTGGAATAATTTCTCCAATGTCAGGGTATCTATGTTCTACAATAGTTCCGTCAAAGTCAACAGCAATCTTATATTTTGGCATTTCTGATTCCATAGTATTATTCGGCTTTATACATGTATGCTTTAGAGTTAGCCGAATTAGGTTCTTCAGGTGCTAAAATTAATTTTTGATCGCTTAGTTCTATAATTTTGGTTTTTGATATCTTACTATCCCCATTAAGTTTTACTAGTATAAATTGTCCATTATCTGAGATACTCCATGTTCCCTCACGTTCGCCTTCAAAACCTTTTTTATAATATTTGCTTCCAGACTTAAATTGCACCTCTGTCATTGCAATTATTTCAGGCATTTTTTGGCGAACAATCTCCTCATACTGGGGGCTTAAATTAAAATTGCCGATGTCGAGAGAGTCAACTTTCCACGTTCCTATAAGCATTTTTGAATATTCGGATTTAATGTTTTTTTGTGAAAACCCAATGGTCGCAATTGAGATAAATATAAGACTCAATAAAAAATTTAATTTATTCATAATTAGTTACAGTTTTATTGTTTGACAAATTTACTATTTTATGTTTAATATCCAATTCATTTAAAATATTTGGCATACGAGAATAACTTGTGTCTGTAATAAATATTTGACCAAAATTCTCATCTGAAACCAGTCCTGTTATCATTTTTACTCGTTTTTTATCTAACTTATCAAATATATCATCTAATAGCAATATTGGAGCCAAATTAGTTTTTGATTTAATATAATCGAATTGAGTAAATTTAAGACTAATAACGAAAGTTTTCTGTTGCCCCTGTGAACCAAATCTTTTGATTGGATTTTTGCCTAATAAAAAATCAAAATCATCTTTATGTACGCCAACACTTGTAAACCCTAAGAACTTATCTCTATCAACAGAAGCTGATAACTCTTTGGCAAAATTACCTTTAATCAAATGCGAAACATATTCAAGGCTTACATTTTCCATATTATTTGAAATGAGGCTATAGTATTTTTGAAAAGTTTCTCTTGTGTCGGTAATAAAACTATTTCGTGCTTTAAAAATCTTTTCGCCAAATTCGACTAACTGCATATCCCATATTTCAAGCTCTTCAATGTCAAGACGACGGGTTTTGTAGTAGTTCTTTAATATTTGATTGCGTTGTTCTAATATGTGGTTGTATGAAATTAAGGTTTGTAAATAACTTTTGTCAAATTGTGATATAATGGTATCAACAAATTTGCGTCTCCCATCGCTGCCATTGTGTATTAGGTTAGAATCATAAGGCGTTGTATAGACTACTGGAAGAAATCCTATATGCTCACTTAATTTTTGATATTCAGCACTATTTTTTTTAAAAGATTTTTTTTTATCTTTCTGAAAAGCACAACTTATTTTTTCTTCAATATTACAACGTGAAAAATCTCCATTTATTAAAAAAAAGTCTTCGTCGTCTTTAATATTTTGGCGGTCACTTAAATTAACAAAACTTTTACAAAAGGATAAATAATGTATGCTGTCCAAAATGTTTGTCTTTCCAATACCATTATCACCTATAAAACAATTAACTTTGTCACATAAATTGATGTCGAATGTGTCAAAATTTTTAAAGTTAATAAGCGATAAATTTTTTAAAAACATTGTGTAAATTATTTAGTACAAAGTTAATAAAAATTTGGATTGTTTTTTAATTAAAAGCCACAAGCTAACTTCGAGACATTTTCAACGGAGACTGAGGGTTTTGGCGAGCCAAAACGTCTCAAAGTCTCCTTTGAAAACCCTCAGCCACCTTGTGGTTTTCCATTCCCCCGTTCGTCATTTGTCATTTCACGCTTGTCATTTTGTGCAAGAACACACATTCTTCAAATTATAATAATTACAAACATAGATATTTAAAAAAATAAAGCTGTTTACCAACTGGGGAACAGCTTTATTCAATTTATAAATATGATATTATTACATTTCTGATTTTGCGAACTCATATCCTGCATGTAGTGCAGTAATATTCATTTCGACAACATCGTCTCCTTTAGATCCGAACAAGGATTTAATTCCACCTTCTAACTCTTTGATACTTAATCCAAGGAATGGTACTGCTGCACCTAATACAACAATGTTTGATGCTCTTGTATTACCTAAATCTTTAGCTATTTGGTCAGCATTAATAGCAATTCTATTTGGTAGAGCTTTTATTCTTGCATTTAGTTCATCTTCATTAGGATAATTAACTATATTATTAAATTGTACTATATTAGTAATTACATAACCACCTTTTTTGAGGTAAGGTAAATACCTTAAAGCCTCCATTGGTTCCACCGATATAATTATATCGGCACATCCTTTAGTAATTAAATCAGAGTAAATAGGTTTGTCTGAAAGTCTCAAGTTTGATTGCACATCGCCTCCACGTTGGCTCATGCCATGTACTTCGGCTTGTTTCAAATAAAGGTTTTTATCAACAGCGGCCATACCAATTACTGCTGCGATAGTTAGAATTCCTTGTCCGCCTACACCGGCTAAAATTATATCTATTTTCATTTTTATCTGTTTTAGATTATTTTGTTTTTTTTGCTGCTTTTTTGTTGCGAATTGCAGTTTGAATACACTCTCTTTGTGCCACTACGACTGATAATCCCTTATATGCTAGTTCTTCTTTTAAAATGGCAAGGTTTTCTTCGTGTAATCTTTTTAAGGGATTTAGAATTCTAATATGTGCGGGATTAACACCAATACCTTTACAAATATCAACTATACGTCCTTTTGCTGCTGACGCTTGACCTCCTGTCATTCCAGTAGTTGAATTATCCGAAATCAACACAACAATAGGAGCGTCTTTGATTACGGCATCTAAAAGACCTGTCATTCCAGAGTGAGTAAAAGTTGAGTCTCCAATAACAGCTACTGCGGGAACTAATCCAGCATCAGATGCTCCGATTGCCATAGTTATTGAAGCTCCCATGTCCACGCATGAGTTTATAGCGTTAAAAGGAGGCAAGGCTCCTAAAGTATAGCATCCTATGTCTGCGAAAACTCTACCTATGTCGTAATCTTCTAGAGCCTCGTTAAGTGCATTATATACATCTCGGTGCCCGCAACCCATACAAAGTGATGGAGGACGCATTTTTACTATTTCGGGAATCGCTTCTCCTTCAATAATCTCTAACCCGAGTGCTTTTGCTACCAAATTAGGATTTAATTCTCCATCACGTGGTAAACTACCGTCTAATCTTCCTCTTATTTGTAATCCTTCGTTAAAAAATCCTTTAAGGTTTTTTTCAACTAAAGGATAACCTTCTTCTAAAACCAAAATACTTTGACATTCATTTCTGAGTTTTCTCAAATGATTTTCAGGTATAGGGTATTGCGAGATTTTTACTACTGGATGCGGACATTTTCCATCGAAATTTTCCATCAGATAATTGTATGAAATGCCGCATGCAACAATGCCTATCGATTTATCGACACCATCAATATATTTATTATAAATCGAATTGTTTGATGCTTCTTGCATTGCTTCTTGCATCTCTAACAATTTTTTATAATTTTTTCTTGCTATACCTGGTAGTAATACAAATTGTCTTGGGTCTTTAGGTAAACTTATTGGGTTTTGAGCTATTTTATTACCCGTACTAACTCCTGCTCTTGAGTGTGCAAGACGAGTTGTTATTCGCACAAGAATAGGAACATTGTATTTTTCAGATAACTCGAATCCATTTTGTGCCATATCATAAGCTTCTTGTTGATTTGATGGCTCTAAGATAGGTATCATAGCAAAATCACCATAAAATCTAGAATCTTGTTCGTTTTGTGATGAGTGCATAGAAGGATCATCCGCTGCAACAACGATTAGTCCACCATTAACTCCCGTAATCGTAGAATTAATAAAAGCATCGGCAGCAACATTTAATCCAACATGTTTAAGCTGTACCATAGCTCTTTTACCAACATACGACATGCCGATAGCAGACTCCATAGCAGTTTTTTCATTTGCTGACCAAACGCAGTTAATACCGCTGGCTTTTACTTCTTTTGAATGTTGAGCATATTCCATTATCTCTGTTGATGGAGTACCTGGATAAGCATAAAATCCAGATATCCCCCCGTCGATAGCTCCTTGAGATATTGCTTCATCTCCTAATAGTAATAATTTTTGCATATTATAAGTTTTTTATGTTTAGAATTTAGATTACGAAAATAGACTTATTTTTTTACTTATAAAAATTATTCTCTTTTAAAATATGGGATTAGTTGTATAACATGTTTTAATAATAATAAAGTATTATGAAACAATGTTGGTGGAGGAGCAAAGTAAACAATGAAGAATTATACTGTTTTTTTACATTATATGAAAAAAACTCCTATTTTTGTAGATTAGAAAATTTGTAATTTAAAATGATTAAAATATTATGACTTTAAAAAACGTGTATTCATTAATAATAATTCTACTGCTGCTATTAAATTTTAATATAGTCTCATTTGCTGATAATGATTTATCGGGTAAAGCAAAATATAAGCAGGCAGAAGAACTATTAGCTTTTGATAATTTTGATAAGGCACTTGAGTTGTACTTTGAGTTATATAATGATAATAATCAAAATTTTAATTATGTTTATAAAATCGGATATTGTTACTTAGCAGGTGAAAATAAGCAAAATATACCAACTGCCATTGACTATTTTTTGTTGGCATCAGAGAATGTGGATAAAAATTAT
This sequence comes from Bacteroidales bacterium, assembly GCA_028702535.1. Classification (GTDB taxonomy): domain Bacteria; phylum Bacteroidota; class Bacteroidia; order Bacteroidales; family ML635J-15; genus Bact-19. The sequence continues at coordinate 42,624 of JAQVOR010000002.1, read as the reverse complement.
AAAAATAAATACAAGGAGAATAAAGCTCCTGTAAACACACTATATTATTTGGGAGTAGCATATCGTTTAAATAAAGATTTTGAAAAGGCAATTGATGCTTTTAATGCTTACAAACAAAAAATGTCTCGAAAGGATCGCAAAACGATACCAGGGATGTTTATAGATCGAGAAATTCAATCTTGTTCTGATGCTATGGAAGTCATAGATACCGAAAGAATGAAAATCGAAAAAATAGTAGTTAATGGACTTCAAGAGCCTAATGTACGTTGCCCCATACTTTGTTGGGAGGCAAATAGACTCATCTTTACAAATGGTAAATATAATGTTTTTCCTCCAGATATTAACTATAATACCGAATATAGTGAAGGGCCTTTTGACGGTGTATATATGGCCGAAAGAAACGAAGATGGAACTTTTTTTAACCCTCAAAAAATTAGTGCCGACCTGCAAATCTCCTATCCTTTTATTCCCGTGACTGCAACAGCAGACGGCTCTGAATTGTATTTAGTTGCCGATTGTTATGATAATGGAGATATTTATGTTAGTAAATTTGAAGATGGGAAATATCAACCTGCCCAAAAGGTAAAAAAACTAAACTCACGAAAATGGGAGTCGCACGCTACTATTACTGCTGATGGACAAAGGATATATTTTACAAGCCTACGTAGAGGTGGTGAAGGTGGATTAGACATCTGGTATAGCGACAGAGATGAAGACGGAAAATGGAAAAAACCAATTAATGCCGGACCAGAAATAAATACTCCTTTTCATGAAGAAATGCCTTATGTAATTCGAAATGGGAATGCATTGTATTTTAGCTCCGAATCTCATACCAATGTCGGAGGATTCGATGTTTTTTATACAAGTAAAGATGAACAAAATAAAAAATGGACAAGTCCGGTAAATCTCGGATATCCATTTAGTACAGCTGGTAACGACATGGGATATGTTATAGAAAATACACCAGTTTTTGCTTTTTGTCCTATAAATGATAATAAAAGAAGAATTGGGGTCGAGGAATGTGATTGCATTAGTCTAGTTGATGAACAAGCTCCTCAATTAGCTTCAATATCTGGACTTATTTCGCTTAATTCAGAAGATCAAGAAAAACTAATGCAGTTTAGAGTAAAACTCGTTGATGTTAATGACGGTAAAGAAATTGCAAATGTGCAAGTTAATGAAAATGGAAATTATTTTATCGAAGGAATAAAAGCTGGAAATTATGAAATAATTGCTTACGATAACGAGGCTTACCTAATGTCTAGAACAATTGAGATCCCTCAAAATGAAAAATGGGACATTACTGGACTTAATATAACTGTTGAGATTACGGATCTTGTTAGTACCGATAATACCGAGAATGTTGAGCTTGCTAGTACTGAAAATATTATTGTCGACAATTCGCAAATAGTAGGCATAAAAAATGTATTCTTTGATAATGATAGTGATGTTATTGATGATAAGTATACAGAGGATATTAAACTTGTTGCAGATTATCTTAAGAAACATCCTGAAGCTAAAATCGAAATACATGGTTATTGTTCGCAAACAGGTCCATTGGCTTATAATATGCAGTTAAGTGAAAGTAGAGCTAAAAATCTTATGCAACAAATTGTGCAATATGGTGCAAGTGAGACACAGATACAAATTAATGCTTATGGTTATGCTAAGCCAATTGCTATTAATGACTTTCCAGACTCAAGATTATATAACAGAAGAACTGAAATAGTGTTTCTAAACGAAGAAGACAATGTGAATACTGTTATGGCTTATGTCCCAACATATTATCGAAGCCAGAATGAACCAAATTATGATAATGGCAAATTCTTTTATTGTGAAGTCGAAATTTTTAATGAATTAGTTGCCGAAGCTGTTTTCTTTGATTTTGATAAATATGTTATTAATGCTCAGTATGAGAAAAACCTTAATATAATTGCTGATTATCTAATGAATAATCCAAAAGCAAAATTTAAGTTATCGGGACACACTGACCACTATGGTAGCGATGATTACAATCTAGGGCTTAGTCAAAATCGTGTAGTTAAAGTTAAAGATTATCTTATAAATAAAGGTGTTAGTGATAGTCAACTAGAAATGGAATTCCTTGGCGAAAAAGAAAATATTACTATTGCAACTGATAATGATCTTGTGAGACGACTTAATAGAAGAGTAAACGTTTTTGTTCTTAAACAAGGCGAAACACCAATAAGAGTAGCTCCAATTATTGTACCCGAAGAATATAAAGTTAAGAAAAACTAAAATTACGATTAAAAATATTATTTTAGTTTTTCTGTTTTTACAAAAAATAATTTATGCAAGAACATGATGTTGCAATAGTAGGTGCTGGTGCAGCTGGCTTACTAGCTGCAATAAGAGCCGCAGATAGAGAATTAAGTGTCGTGGTTCTCGACAAAATGAGTTTGCCTGGACGAAAATTGATGATTACTGGTAAAGGTAGATGTAACATTACAAATTCTGCTGATATTGACGATTTTCTTATGCAAGTTTATCCTGATGGTAGATTTTTATATCCAGCTTTTAAAAAGTTTTTCTCTTATGAAATTATTGGCTTACTCGAAGAGTGTGGAGTTGAATCTATGCTTGAGCGTGGAGGTCGATATTTTCCTAAAAGCGAAAAAGCCGATGATGTGGTAGACGCATTATATAAAAAGGCATTAAAAAATGGCGTTAATTTTATTTTTAACGCAAAAGTGAATAAAATACACTATAATAATAATGATGAGGTAAGTGGAATTGAATATGTGGAGGGTAGTAAAATGAAGACTTTAGATGTTTTTAATGTAATTATTTGTACTGGCGGAAAATCTTATCCAGGCACTGGCTCCTCTGGAGACGGATATGTTTTTGCTCGTGATGCTGGGCATAAAATTGAAAATCTGTTTCCAGTACTTGTTCCACTTGAAACTAAAGAAATGCACGCTGCCGAAATGCAAGGGCTTACTTTAAAAAACATTAATGCCAAAGTATTAATTAATGGAGAATTAAAACATGAAGAATTTGGAGACCTTTTATTTACTCATTTTGGTTTGTCGGGACCAGTAATACTGACCATAAGTCGGAATGTTGTTTATGCTTTGGATAAAGGAAATGATGTGAAAATTCAGATAGACTTTAAACCAGCTCTTGATGTTGAGAAGCTTGATGCAAGAGTAATGCGCGATCTTAACGAAAACGGTAAAAAGAAAATAGGAAATTTGTTTCGGAAATTATTACCTCAAAAAGCAATCCCCGTTTTTTTGAATGTTTTAAGCTTAGATGAAAACAAACTGGCTAATCAAATATCGGCAGTAGAGCGGAAAGCAATTGTTGAATTATTAAAAGGTATGGATTTTACAGTCGTTGGGCATAGAGGTTTTAAGGAAGCAGTAATAACTGCTGGAGGAGTTTGTCTTAAAGAGATAAATCCTAAAACTATGCAATCTAAACTTAAGAAGGGACTTTATTTTGCTGGCGAAGTACTCGACCTTGACGCAAATACAGGAGGATATAATTTGCAAATTGCATTCTCGACTGGCTGGTTGGCAGCAGATTCAATCTAAAATCAAATCAAATAACAAAAATTATTATATAATAAAAAAACACCGATAAATCGGTGTCTCTTAGAGGTACCTGGCGGAGTCGAACCGCCGTAGCTGGTTTTGCAGACCAGTGCCTAGCCACTCGGCCAAGGTACCGTTTCATTTTACGGTTTGCAAATATATGTCTAATTTTTCGTATGTCCAAAATTAATTCTCGTTTAGTTGTAATCTTTTTATATGTTTGATTTAAAATTAAAAACTATTTTGTTATTTATTTAGAATGGTTTTTTTCGTTTTTAGCTATAAGTTTTATACTTTTGTGCTTTTAATATTAGTATTTACAATTTTTTTTAAAATGGAAACAAAAAATAAAGGTTTTAACACCAAACTTATTCACGCCGGCGATTACGACGACGTTTTTGGTAGTGCAGTACCACCAATTTATCAAACATCAACTTTTAGATTTAAAGATGCAAAGCATGGTGCAGATTGTTTTGCGGGTAGAGACCCTGGATATATTTATACGCGTATTGGAAATCCTACTATCAATTCGTTTGAGGAGAAATTAGCTCAGTTAGAAAACGGCTATCGAGGCATTGCTTTATCAAGTGGTATGGCTGCTGTATCAACAGTGTATATGGCCTTGTTAGATAAAGATGCTCACATGATAAGCTCAGGAGCAGTTTATGGACCTAGTCGTGCTGTGATGGAGAGAGATTTTTCGAGATTTGGTGTACAGTATTCCTATGTTGATACTGCTGATTTGTCACAAATCGAAAAGGCTATTAAACCAAATACAAAACTGTTGTATATTGAGACTCCTACAAATCCTACAATGGTGCTTACAGATATTAAAGCAGCTTCTGAATTAGCTCACAAACATAATATTTTGGTCTGCGTTGATAATACTTTTAGTTCGCCATATCTTCAGAAACCTCTTGATTTAGGTGCTGATATTTCTTTACATTCAATTACAAAGTTTATTAACGGACATGCTGACATAGTTGGCGGAGCATTAATTGCTAAAGATCCAGAGGTATATAAGAAATTGCGTCAGACAATGGTTTATATGGGTTGCAACATGGACCCTCATCAAGCTTATCTTGTGAACCGTGGTTTAAAAACACTCTCTATTCGTATGGATCGCTCACAGGCGAGCGCTCAAAAAATTGCCGAATACCTAGAGGCTCATCCAAAAGTCGAGTGGGTTAAATACCCTGGACTAAAATCGCACCCGCAATACGAACTTGCTAAAAAACAAATGTCTGGCTTTGGTGCAATGATTAGTTTTGGCCTTAAAGGTGGCTTTAAAGCTGGAGAAACGATGATGAATAATGTGCATCTCGCAATGTTGGCTGTTTCATTAGGGGGAGTCGAAACTCTAATTCAACATCCTGCCTCAATGACGCATGCTGGTCTTACTCCTGAAGCTCGTGAAACAGCAGGCATCTCCGAAGGACTTGTTAGGTTCTCAGTTGGTATTGAAGACTATGAAGATATCCTCGATGATGTTAAACACGCATTAGAATTGGTTTAAGACTATTGTAGTTTAAAATTAAGGATAAAAACAATACTTTTTCATAAGCCAATAGTTTTGGATTGAAAACGAAATACGTTTAATAGAAAAACTGTCGGCTTTTTTTCTGTTTATATCCAACCTAACAATTGCTTTTAATGTCTCTAATACTCGTTTTCTGGTTTTAAACTTTTATTATCTTTGTAGAAATTTTGTAATATGACAAAAAAGAAAAAAAGTTTAATAAGATGGTTTGGAAAAAAATTCCAGATTATCGTATATCATGGTAAAAGCTACGCTATAATTCGCAAAATGCGATTTAACAGATTTGGTTTAATAATGTTCTTGGCTAGCATATTTATTACAATTTTTGTTGCTCTTGCTGCTGTTGTGGTATATACTCCAGTTAAGCAGTTTATTCCAGGTTATCCCGATAAGGAAACAAGACATCTTATTTACGAAAACGCATTGAGAACTGATAGCCTAGTCGCAGAACTGGAAAAACGAGATGTATATATGGAAATGCTTAGAGATGTCCTTTTTAATGATGTGCCTATCGATGAAGATTATGTTGTGCCAGTTGAAAATCTTACGGACGAGCAAATTAAAGAGTTTAACAATCCCAAGAACAAACGTCAGACAATCGAAGATAAAACTACATACTCTGTTAATAAAGCAGAAGCCCTACCAGATCTTTTTCCACCAGTAAAAGGTATAATAATATCATCATACAATAAAGCAATGGGACATCTCGGAACTGACATTGCATCGGCTGGTGAAACTATGATTGCCGCAACTCTTCGTGGTGTGATTGTTATGTCTGATTATACTGTCAAAACTGGTTATACAATTATCATACAGCACAAATACAATCTGGTATCTGTTTACAAACATAATAAATCCTCTTTTGTTAAATCTGGACAATTTGTCGAAACTGGAGAAGTAATCGCCCTATATGGCGACTCTGGAGAAAATTCTAATGGTGAACATTTGCATTTTGAGTTATGGCGAAATGGACTATCTTTAAACCCTGAAGATTATATAATATTTGAGTGAAAAAGAAAAAAAACATAGCAATTTTGGGCTCTACGGGTTCTATTGGAACGCAAGCTCTTAAAATTATCGAAGATTATCCTGAACTTTTTCAGGCTGAGATTTTGGTTGCAAATCAAAATGTTGATTTGTTGGTGCAACAAGCAATTAAATTTGAACCAAATATCGTCGTTATTGGAGATGAGACAAAATACAATCAGTTAGCAGATGCACTTAAAACTTATCCTGTTAAAGTATTTGCAGGAGCATCATCAATTGAGCAAGTCGTGCAAATGGATTGCGTGGACATTGTGCTAACTGCAATGGTCGGATTCGCAGGTTTGTTACCTACAATTCGTGCTGTAGAAGCTCACAAAAGAATAGCACTAGCAAATAAAGAAACACTTGTTGTTGGAGGACATCTAATAATTGAAGCTCTAAAAAAATCTCGTGCAGAAATAGTACCAGTTGATTCTGAGCATTCTGCAATTTTTCAATGTCTAACAGGTGAAAATCCTTACCATATTGAAAAACTTATTCTCACTGCCTCTGGCGGACCATTTAGAGGGAAAACTTACGATTTTCTTAAAAATGTTACTCCCGAACTGGCTTTGCAGCATCCAAATTGGACTATGGGGAATAAAGTAACTATCGACTCGGCAAGCCTTATGAATAAAGGGCTTGAAGTAATCGAAGCTCGTTGGCTTTTTGGCGTTCCTGTCGATAAAATTGAAGTACTCGTGCATCCTCAGTCGGTTGTGCATTCAATGGTGCAATTTGTTGATGGCTCTATAAAAGCTCAACTGGGTGTACCAAATATGAGAATCCCTATTCAGTATGCTTTTGATTATCCTAACAGAAGTTTTTCAAGTAAAAATAAATTTTCTTTTGCAGAATATCCCCAATTAAGTTTCGAGAAACCCGATATGGATACTTTTCGAAATCTAAAAATTGCTTATGAGTGTTTGAAAACTGGTGGAAATGCTCCTTGCATTATGAATGCAGCAAATGAGATTGCAGTAGAATTGTTCTTAAATAAAAAAATTAGTTTTATTGGAATGCCTGAACTGATAGAGAAAAGTTTGCAAAAAATTGACTATATTAAAAATCCAAACCTAAAAGATTGTCTCGACACTGATAATATTACTAGAATAAAAACGTTTGAAATATCTAAAAATATAAAATAAATGGCAGGACTTATTATGGCCGGACAGTTAATTCTGGCACTTTCGTTATTAGTAGTTATACATGAATTTGGACATTATATCGCTGCTCGAATATTTGGTATTCGAGTAACAAAATTCTTTGTATTCTTTGACCCATGGTTTAAAATTTGGAGTAAAAAAATTGGCGACACCGAGTTTGGTATTGGCTGGCTTCCTTTAGGTGGATATGTGAAAATTGCTGGAATGATAGATGAATCCTTGGATACTAAGCAGTTAAAAGAAGAACCCAAAGACTGGGAATTTCGATCTAAGCCAGCATGGCAACGTTTGATAGTTATGCTTAGTGGAGTTGTAATGAATGTTATTGCAGCAGTATTAATCTTGACAATGACTCATTTAGTGTTCACAAAATCTTATTTACCTGTCGATAACATTGAACAAGGTATATATGCGTATCCTTATGCTAGATATCTTGGATTCGAAACTGGCGATAAAGTTGTTGCAATAGACGGCAAACCTACTATTAGATATGAAGATGTGTTTTCAACAAAGCTGTTTTTTGCCAAAATAATTACTGTAAACAGAGACGGTGAAAATCTTGATCTCGAAATGACCGATACCTTGTATTCATTCCTTAAAAATGGAGGAGATTTTATTAGCTTGGATAATTTCCCGTTTACTGTTGATAGTCTTGTAGAAGGAATGGCAGCAGAAATATCAGGATTAAAATCTGGTGCAAAAATATTAGCAATTGATAATCAATCTGTACCAAGTTTTGGAAAATTAAAAGAGATATTGATGCTTAATAAAGGTAAAGATTTATCGTTTATTGTTGACGCAAACCTTTCCATAGACACTGTAATGATAAAAATTGATAGTCTGGGGAGAATTGGAATTTATCCATCTTTCCCATCTTACGAATCCAAAAAATATAATTTTATGAGTGCCATGAAATATGGGTGGGCCGATGCTTTTGAATCTTTACATGCAAATATTAAAGGATTTGGACTTATTTTTAGCGGTAAAGAAAAAGCAAAAGATAGCTTGCAGGGACCAATCGGAATTGCTAAAGTTTATGGCGGTGTTTGGAATTGGTCTAAATTTTGGAAGCTTACAGGTATTATTTCGATGATACTAGCTTTTGTTAATATCTTGCCAATTCCTGCTCTCGACGGCGGACACGCTTTATTTCTTGCAATAGAGGCTATAACACGAAAAAAAGTGTCAGATAAATTTATGGAGACTGTTCAGGTTATCGGAATGTTGATACTACTCGCACTAATGGTGTTTGTAATTGGAAATGATATTATTAATCTGTTCTGATGCATTGGAATTGATTAAAACTATATCAGAATAAAAATAAATAAAAATGAGAAAAATATTTCTGTTATTGATTTTGACACAGCTTGGCTCTATTGGCATATATGCACAGGAGTATCTTGATTTTAATACAGGAGCGGATAGAACAAAAAGAATTCTATTGGTACCTTTCGATTCTCGTGTTTATTACAATGATGCTACTGAAATTATTGCACAACAATCAGGGGAAACGCATGATGAGATAATGCTGTATTTTCGCACACAGTTTAATCTGCAATTATACAATGCCTTGATTGACTCATGTGTTGTTGTAAACCTTTTGTCCGATAATACAAGACAGGCACAAGAAGATGTCTCAGACCTATATTCAATAATAAGTTACGAGTTAAAACTTGCGATGCAAAATGCTCCCGAACATCCTGACGATATTGAAAAAATGAATTATTTTCAACGAAAACGTCATGAGAAAAATCAGCAAAAAAAACTTGATGAGATGGAAAATTCCCGAACCCGAATTGTAGAAGGTGAAATAGTGGGTAAACGCCAACCTGTTGGAGATAAATATCTTCATATTGTTTTTCATCAACCAGAGGTGCTTGCTCAAATTGCAGATAGACGAAATATTGACTATTTCTTGTTTATTAATCAGTTTGATATTAAAGGTAACTATAAAGATCCATATATGAGTGGAAATTCTGAGGCTATGCGAGCAATTAGAGTTCACTTTAGTTTATTTAATGCAGAAGCTAAATTGGTACACGGGAGTTTTGGAATGACTGAAATACCTTTTAATTTTAATGATAAAAAAGAAATTGCTAATTTATATTTCCCCGAAGTTATAAGGCAGATAATAAATAATATAAAATTTTGATATGGAGCATAAATTTGTTTTTGCAACAAATAACAAGCATAAGTTAGATGAGGTTAAAGAAATTGCCGGAGGTAAATTTGATATTTTGAGTCTTAACGAAATTAATTGTATAGACACAATTCCCGAAGATCAAGAAACTCTTGAAGGAAATGCCCTTCAAAAAGCCAGATATATTTATGAGAAATGTAAAATTAGTTGTTTTGCCGATGATACTGGGCTTGAGGTAGATATTCTTAATGGTAAACCAGGGGTATATTCGGCACGTTATGCTGGAGTAAATTGTGATTTTAACGATAATATTGAAAAACTACTCCTCGAAATGGGAGATACACCATATCGTAATGCACGATTTAGAACAATAGTTGCCCTTATTCTTGATGAAAAAGAATACTTTTTCGAGGGAGAAATAAATGGTGTGATAATCAATGAAAAACGAGGAATAGGAGGATTTGGATATGACCCTGTTTTTATTCCAGAAGGACTAACAGAAACTTTTGCCGAACTGCCGTCTTTTATTAAAAACTCCATCAGTCATAGAGCTATTGCTATGGAAAAACTCTTTTATTTTTTAAGACACTATCAGAGATAATTCCTAAACAATAAAATAATTTGTTTGTTTTAGAGTTAGTTATGAATAAACATGATGTTAAATGAGTAATATGCAAAAAATTAATTTTTTAGGAAGTTTTATCTTTTTCCTGATTATTTCACTATTTTCTTTCGGACAAATTGCTGTCGGACAGTGGAGAGACCATCTACCATATAATGACGGGCAAATGATTGCTATAGCTGGCTCCGATGTTTATATGCTTACAGATGTCGGATTGTTAAAGTACTCTATTAATACAGGCGAAACGTCTAAAATCTCAAAAATTAATGGACTAAGCGATAGTGGAGTAAAGTCTATTGCTTATAATAAAGCAACAGGGTATTTAGTGATTGGCTATAAAAATGGAAATATTGACTTGATCAAGGATAATAAAATTATTAACATTAGTGATATTAAACGAAAGTCGATGAATGCAGATAAAGCTATTTATTGTATGGATTTTGTTGATGATATAGCTTATTTAGGTTTGGGGTTTGGCATTGTCGTTGTTGATCTTAGTAGGTTAGAAATTAAGGAAACTTGGTATGTTGGACAAAACGGTACAAATGTTAAAATTAATGCAATTGACATTAATGCAGATAATGTTTATGTTGCTACGGATAATGGAATTTTAAAGGGTAATCTTAATAATGCATTAGTCGATTTCTCAAAATGGGAAATACTCTCTGATATAAATCAGACTGGCCCATTTAGTTGGATGTCTGGTCAAAATTATGGTAATATCCATTATACAAATGGCCATTTGTTGGTTAGTTTTAATAATACTGAAGTTCAAAATAACGATACCTTGCTTTTGTTTGATGGTAATAATTGGAACTATTTTGATAATCAGCTTAATGATATAGTGTATCTTGGAGGAAATGAAAAAGAGTTTTATTTGTGTTCAACTTATTGGATGAAAATTTATGATGCTAATCTTAACGAGACTAGGCATGTATGGGAATTTAGTTTTCCGGATGGGACACAAGGTCCACGACCAAATTTTGCAATCTACGATGGACATGAAGGTATCTGGATAGCTGATAACAAGAATGGTCTCGTGCATAATCCAGTTTCTTGGAAATATGATAAAATCCCAATTAATGGCCCAAGTGGTTACGAAGTGTTTGATATGGATGCAATTGGAAACGAACTCATTGGTGTTGCGGGTGGTATGAATTTGTCCTGGGGTCCAAATTGGAAACATGGTATATATTATCATTTTGCTCAACAAATGTGGAATTCATACGACTATAATAATACTTTTAATCCAATGGATTTTCGTGACTTTATCAAAGTTAAAATTGACCCTAATGATAAAACTCGATACTTCTTGGGCTCTTGGATACATGGACTTGTCGAAATGAGAAATAATCAGTTTTATAAAGTTCATAATGAAGAAAACTCTACATTGAAAAAAGTCCCTGGGATAGATTATCTCAGAATTGGCGGATTAGATTTTGATGAACAAGGGAATCTTTGGGTTGCAAATTCACTCACATCTCCTCAATTTCATGTTATGACTACTGATGGAAAATGGCATGGTTTTGATTATTCTTCGCTTATTGGTGGAAGAAACGTCGGAGATATTATTGTAACACAAAATAATCATAAATGGGCAATATTACCGCAAGGAAACGGACTATTTGCATTTGATGATAATAGAACGATTGATGATAAAACTGATGATAGATATCGCCAATTTAGCGTACTAAACGAAGAGGGAGAAATAGTTAGTAATAGTGTTTATTCAATTGCTGAAGACAAAGAAGGCAATATCTGGGTCGGTACAAATAAAGGCACAGTAGTGTATTATAATCCTGAAGATGTTTTTGAAACTGGCTCATATAAAGGACGACAAGTTAAAATTCCAAGAAATGACGGAACCGATAATGCAGATATCCTTCTTGCTAACGAAATTGTAAGTGCAATATATATTGACGGAGCAAACAAAAAATGGTTCGGAACTCAAACAGGAGGCGTGTATTACACCAGCGAGGATGGACTTAGAGAAATTTACCATTTTACAACAGAGAATAGTCCATTATTGGATAATAATATTATTGCTATTTCTATAATCCCAGAAACTGGGGAGGTGTTTTTTGGTACTGCAAGAGGTATGATATCTTATAGAAATACCGCCACAGAAGCTACTGACGATTATGTCGGTGTTTATGCGTTTCCTAATCCTGTAAAACCTGATTATGTTGGACCTATTACCGTGTCAGGATTGGTTGCAGGTTCGTATGTTAAAATTACTGACATATCTGGAAACCTCGTTTTTGAAACTCGCTCCGAAGGTGGCTCTGCTGTCTGGTATGGAAAAGATTTAAATGGCAATAGAGTCCATACAGGCGTCTATCTTGTGTTTTCTACTAACGAAACAGGATCAAAAACCGATATTACAAAAATATTGTTCATTAATTAAGAAATGAATACCAAAACCCAAGCCATTGTTCTCAGTAAAATTAAATATAGCGATGCATCCTATATAGTAAACTTGTTTACTGAAAAACTTGGCAAAGTAGCAGTTTTTGTTAGAATATCAAACTCAAAAGCAAAAGATAAAGTAAAACCAGCTTTGTTTTTCCCTTTAAATATTGTTGAAATTGAGTTGAATCTGAAAACAACACGTAATATTCAAACCTTAAAATATTGCAATTTTGTCGAAACCATAAATAATATTTGTACAGATGTTTACAAAGCCTCAGTTGCACAGTTTATCGCAGAGGTTATTCTTAAAACATTAAAGGATGAGCAAACCGATATGATTTTCTACGATTATCTAAAGTCTATTATTCTACAACTTAACAAACAAACAGGATTAACTCAAAATATGCATCTCGTTTTTTTAAAAGAATATGCAAAAATTTTGGGATTCCAAATTACAAATAATCATTCAGAACTAACTCCATACTTTAATTTGCGAGAAGGAATGTTTTTGCCTAGCTATACAACTGTAGAAGAGTCTCTCGATATTGAATTAAGTAGTGTGTTGTCAGATTTGCTTACTATTAATCTTAATTCCCTAGGGCAATTTAATGTAAATTACGCAATTAGAAAAAAACTTTTGGCTAGTTTGATACTCTATTATGGTTTACATATTGAAAATTTGCCTGAAATAAAATCTCTTAAAGTGCTTAACGAAGTTTTTACTGCGTAGGGATTGTCAAACAAATAAGCTAAGCATTTTGACTTGTTCTATTGCGATGTGCTGCGATGCAGTGAGCAGTTCGATAAACTCACTGTATTACCTGTCGAACTCAGTTTTTATCGAAGTACTCGACCATCGATATTTATTTAAATTATTGGAGTTTTTTCAGACATTAGTTGAGACAAATTTTGTCGGCATCAAATTTTACAAGATCTGTGAGTTTAGAAATCGTGCCAGTTTGTTTTGATTGCATAAGTTTGAGACAATCGAAAATATCCAATTCATAATCGGGAGAATATATAGGCAGATTGATTAATTTTTTAAATTCTGCAACATATTCTTTTTTCATGTTTCGCAATACTTTATGATAAAAACTGTCGCCATCTTCTGCGTTTGAGTTTCCTGCAATTATATTAATGTTGGCATTGATAAAGTTTACAAATTCCACAAATTGTTGGCTACTCAACTGCATATAGAGGCTTTCAAATCTTAGAGTAACCTCTCCATCGTAGTTAACCGACAATTGACCGTGTGGAGTATTATAAACAAGTGTCTTCATTTCATTTTTTTTAACTTTTACTTTAATACTATCAATTTTAATACCATTTGTTTGTGTAATGGACAGATATAAACTCAAAAACGTGGCATGGACTCATTAAATATTTCAAACATTTTTCTTAACATGCTGTAAATCAGGGTTATAAATATTAACTTAGTATTGATGTTATTTTTATTCATTTTATTAAATTTGCACTAATTATGGCACTAATTTTAAATATTGAAACTTCAACAGATATTTGTTCGGTAAGTTTATCAAAAAATGGGGATATTGTTGACCTCAGAATAGATAATCCTGCAAATCAAGGATTTGAACATGGACAGCATTCTCGGATATTAGCTGTTTTAATAAAAGATATTTTGAACAAGAACTCTCTAAACGCTAGTGAGCTTGACGCGCTTGCAATTAGTGGAGGTCCAGGTTCTTATACTGGTTTGAGAATTGGCGTGAGTACAGCTAAAGGTATTTGCTTGGGTGCGAATTTACCGCTTATTGCCTTAAATACTTTGTTGATTATGGCAGAAATGGCAAAAGAAACAAAAGAACCAGATTATGATTTAATTATTCCGATGATTGATGCTAGAAGAATGGAAGTTTATTGTGCCGTTTTTGATAGAAACACGGCAATTATAAAAGAAACTGAAGCAAAAATAATTAATGAGAATTCTTTTAGTGAATATCGCAGTAAAAAAATATTATTTTGTGGTAATGGAGCATTAAAAACCGAAGAAATTATCAAATGGGACAATTTCGATTTTACAGATTCTATTTATCCTTCTGCAGAGTTTATGGCTAAAATTGCTAATGATTATTTTAATCTGCAAAAATTTGTAAATCTTGTTTATTATGAACCTTTTTATCTTAAAAGTTTTATTGCTACAATACCAAAAAAAATGTTATAATAGAATATGATTAGTTTATTATTGCTCAATTCATTATACGCTCACTCATAGAGTGGTAATTATACTGTCATTACCTCTTTTTCTTTAAGAGTTATTATTTCGTCAATTTGTTTGATAAAATCTTCGTGAATTTTGTGGACTTGAGTTTCTGCATTTTTAGTCACATCTTCAGATAATCCATCTTTTTGTAGTTTTTTAAATTCATCAATAGCATCGCGGCGTTGGTTTCGAATAGTGATTTTTGAGTTTTCGCCAAGTGCTTTAACTTGTTTTGCCAACTGTAAGCGGCGTTCTTCTGTTAAAGGCGGTACCATAATGCGGATAACTTCACCATTGTTTGCAGGATTAAATCCAAGATTCGATGCCATAATTGCTTTTTCAATTATTGAGAGTACAGATTTATCCCAAGGCTGTATAAAAATTGTTTTTGCATCGGGAGTAGTTACGTTTGCAACTTGCGAAATTGGCGATATTACACCATAGTAATCAACTTTAACACTATCAAGCATTGAGGGTGAAGCTTTGCCGGCACGAACTTTTGTCAACTCCTTAGTGAGATGCGATATTGCCAATTGCATTCCTTCTTTTGCTGCATCCATATATAATTCAAGGTCTTCCATAGTATTTTATATTTTATTTATTATTCCTTACTTACTTATTAAACTTCCACATTTCGTGTCTTTCATTACTTTCATTAAATTGCCTTTGGTGTCCATATCAAACACAATTATTGGCATATTGTTTTCTTTGCATAGTGTAAAAGTAGTCAAATCCATTACTTTGAGTTGTTTTTTATACACTTCGTCAAAGCTAATTTTATCGAATTTTATCGCATCAGGATTTTTTTCTGGATCATCTGAATACACTCCAGCAACACGGGTTCCTTTTAGTAACACATCGGCTTCAATTTCAATAGCTCTAAGTGCTGATGCAGTGTCGGTAGAAAAATATGGGTTTCCTGTGCCACCTGAGAAAATACATATTGTGCCATTTTTAAGGGTATCCATAACAAAAGGTTTTGTAAATCTTTCTCCGATTGACTCAATCTTAAAAGCAGTAAAAACTTTGGCATTTTGTCCTATGGACTCTAACGCACTACTAAGAGCTAGCGAATTAATAATGGTTGCGAGCATTCCCATTTGGTCGCCTTTTACTCTGTCAAATCCTTTGTTCTCACCCGATAAACCTCTAAAAATATTCCCGCCTCCTATAACTATTCCTATCTCAACACCTGCAATAGCAAGTTCTTTAATCTGAAAAGCATACTCCATTAAACGACTTTCGTCTATGCCTTGCTTATTACTAGCAGCGAGAGATTCGCCACTAAGTTTTAGTAATATTCGTTTAAATCGCATCATTTTATATTTTACGTTTACAAAAATAAACAAAAATTTGTTAAATACTTTAGTATTCAACTAACAAAAATTTTAAATAAAAGGTTTTATCTTTGTCTAAGAAATAAAACTTATGCTAATACCTGTTTTTAAAAATACAGATAATGAGAAATATACAATCTTAAAAAGCTGTTCAGAGATGCTTTTATCTGAATCTGATGAAGAGTGGAACTCCGAATTTGACGAGGAGATATACTCAAAGATAGAAAAGTATTTGGATATTTTTGATAAGATAAAAGTTTATGATAATTATCTCGAAGTAGAAAAGAAAAAAGAAGAAAATGAATTTTTAAATTTATTTGATAAGGCATCCATTTTTGTTCGACATTATTTTATCTCAATGTCTATGGCTATTGCAAGAGGCGAGTTGCCGATAAATACTGCAGAATATTACGATCTCAAATATCCTTTTGATATGCCTGAGTTTAAATCGGATGTCCATTTGATTAGAACTGCTCAAAAATTATTTGACGATGATTTAAAAAGAACCTCAGAGGGAGGAAAATATTTCACTAATCCTGGTATTGGTGCAGTAAAAGTCTGGGTCGAAAAATTTATTGAAGCTGTTCAAAATAAAAACAATACATATAACGTAAAGCGTGGAGAAGTCGAAAATATTGATAAAATACGAAAAGAAACTAACGCATTATTACAAGATATATTTGATGCTTTGATGAATACAATTGGTGTCGAACCTGATGAACAGGATTTAAAGTTCCTATCAGAGTGTGGATTTGAAATTATTACTCAAAATGATGAGCATCAAGTTAGTCAAAAAAGCATTAACGAGGAGGATAATCAAAAAATAAACAAAAACTTAAATACAAAGCCCGATCAATTAAAATTTGATCTTTAAATAATATTTTATCAAAGTCGGGGTGAGAAGATTCGAACTTCCGGCCTCTACGTCCCGAACGTAGCACGCTACCAACTGCGCCACACCCCGATTGTTAAAAATCTAAAATTAAACCTTTTTCGGTTTTGCAACAAATTTATTTATAATTACAGAAATCAATGAGTCGCCAGTTACGTTTACTGTTGTTCTAAGCATATCTAAAGGTCTATCGATAGCAAAAATTAGTGCTAAACCTTCGGCTGGAATATTAACAGAGGCAAGAACAATTAAAAGCATAATCATTCCTGCACCAGGAACTGCTGCCGAACCAATCGACGCAAGGGTTGCAGTCAATACAATTGTTAGCATATCGTTAAAACTTAAATCAATGCCAAACACCTGTGCAATAAAAACTGCTGCAACTGCCTGATACAAACTTGTACCATCCATATTTATCGTAGCTCCAATTGGCAACACAAAACTACTGACCTCGTCGTCAACATCGAGATTTTCGTCAACACATTTTTTGGTAACTGGTAATGTTGCTGCACTTGAACTTGTGCTAAATGCAAGAAGTTGAGCGGGGAAAATACCCTTTAAAAACTTAAAATATGACATTTTGCTAAATAAGGCTGCAAATATTGGATAAATTACTGTTCCTACTAACAACAATCCCACAATAACAACTAAAGCATACATTCCCAATGCACCAAAAAGAGCGAGCGAATCAGCAGGATTTTCTCCAGCAACATCAGTAATCACAGCTGCCAATAATGCAAAAACTCCAATCGGAGCAAATTTCATAATTATTTCAATTATCCTAAGTACAATATCATTTAGCGAATTTACAACTTTACGTACTGCTTTGGTCTTATCGCGAGGAAGAGTAATAATTGCTAATCCAAAAAGAATAGAAAAGAAAATAACCTGAAGCATCATTGTATTATTGGTGGCAGAAAAAAAAATATTTTCAGGAACAATATCAACAAAAAACTGAATAGGACTATCATCCTTAGAAGATGCCACCATATTTTGTCCCTCTAAAATAGATTCAGAATATTTCTCAAACAACACCTCCTGCTTGTCTTTAGGAAAATAATCCCCTGGTTTTATCAAATAAGCCAAACTTAAACCTATCGAAATAGCAATCACAGTTGTGAGCATATAGAGTGCTATTGTACTAAATCCCATCTTCGACAAACTTGCTCTATCTTTTAAATCAGATATACCTTTAATCAAACTAACAAGAATCAAAGGGATAGCAATAAGTTTAAGAAGCTTAATAAAAATTGTTCCAAACGGAGATATCCAGTCGCTTGTAAATTTAACCAAACCTGTATTAATAGCGATTAGACCAAAAGTTACACCCAATAACATCCCAATAAGGATTTTGACTGACAACGGGATTTTCTTTAATTTTAAATTCATGCTGCACAAAACTAATTATTTTGTTTAGTATCAACAAATATTATTTTCAAATTTAATATTGCAACAACATCCAAACAATTACTTTGGTTTAATACTTTTTGTTATTTTTGTTCGTTAATAGTTTTTATGAAGATTTCGGTTATTATAGTAAATTATAATGTTAAGCATTTTCTTGAACAATGTTTAAACTCTGTATTGGCATCTGCAAGGCATTGCGAAACTGAGATATATGTTGTTGACAACAACTCTGTTGATGGCTCATGCTCAATGGTTAAGGAGAAGTTCCCTGAAGTACATTTAATCGAAAATAAAAAGAATTACGGTTTTTCCTACGCAAATAATCAGGCAATAAAAATATCAAAAGGAGAATATGTACTGCTGCTAAATCCTGATACTGTAATTGAAGAAAAAACTTTACAAAAAGTGTGTGATTTCATGGACTCTCATCCCGATGCAGGAGGATTGGGCGTTAAAATGATTGACGGCAAAGGTCGTTTTTTACCAGAATCTAAGCGTGGTTTACCAACACCCGAAGTGGCTTTTTATAAAATTTTTGGTGTGTCAAAATTATTCCCTAAATC
Source organism: Bacteroidales bacterium (assembly GCA_028702535.1). Classification (GTDB taxonomy): domain Bacteria; phylum Bacteroidota; class Bacteroidia; order Bacteroidales; family ML635J-15; genus Bact-19. The sequence continues at coordinate 23,738 of JAQVOR010000002.1, read as the reverse complement.
CAAAAAGTTTGGCAAATATCATCTAACATATTTAGATAAAGAAGAAACGCATGTTGTTGATGTGCTTTCGGGAGCATTTATGCTGCTTCGTAAAGAATGCCTTGATAAAACCGGGTTGCTTGACGAAAACTTCTTTATGTATGGCGAAGATATCGACATGTCGTACAGAATAAGTCTTGCAGGTTATAAAAACTATTATTATCCTAGAACAACAATTATTCACTATAAAGGAGAAAGCACAAAAAAAGGAAGCATTAATTACGTGTTAGTGTTTTATAATGCGATGATAATATTTGCAAAAAAACACTTTTCGAAAAGACATGCCGGAACTTTTAGTGCATTAATAAATATTGCGATATACATTCGTGCTGCAATGGCAATAACATATCGTTTTATGCGCAGCATAATAACTCCTATAATTGATGCTTTAGTAATTATTGCAGGATTTTTAGTTATTGCTCCTATATGGTCTAATCATATTTTTGGAAGCGGAGACGCTTATCCTGAGAATTTATTTATTTATGCCGTTTTGGCTTATGCTTTAATATGGATATTATCTCTACTATTTCTTGGTGGATATGACAAGCCCGTAAAAACAAAAAATATTTTTAAAGGTATTGGTGCCGGAGCAATTATTATACTCGTACTCTACTCTCTATTGCCTGCCGAATTTAGATTTTCAAGAGCTTTAATCCTTTTAGGTGCTGGCTGGACAACAATAGTTTTACCATTAACAAGGTTTTTACTCCACTTTACTGGACGCACTATTTTTAAAATGAATATGCCAGGTAAAAAACTTATTGCAATCGTAGGTAATAAACAAGAAAGCTCCAAACTTGTAAATTTATTAAATAATAATAATCCAAAAATTAAAATAAGTGCCTTTGTAAATCCAATAAATACAGGCTCTGACAAATATTTTGCGGGTACAATCGACCAACTTGATGAAATTGTTAGAATTAAAAAGATTGACGAGATAATTTTCTGTGCAAAAAGCTTGCAATCCCAACAGATAATTAACACCATGTTAAAGCTCAACAATGTAAAATTAGATTATAAAATTGCCAGCCCAGACGGAATATCTGTTATAGGCAGCAACTCGATAAATACAACTGGAGAACTTTATAATATAGACATCAATAGCATCGTAAAACCAGAAAACCTAAGAAATAAAAGAATGTTGGATTTTATTATCGCTCTTATATTTATCATTTTACTACCTGTTTTGATAATATTTGTTCCTAAGCGTGGAAAAATGATAAAAAACCTATTTTCTATTCTTTTTGGAGGTAAATCATTCGTTACTTATTGTACTGATAAAAATACTGACACAAGCCTTTTACCAAAAATTAAAAACGGAGTTTTTACTCCCGTAAGTGTTATTGTTAAAGATAATATCTCAACAGAACTCATCGAAAGGTTAAATATGATGTATGCAAAAGACTACAAAATACTACAAGACATTAATATTATTTTTAAATCATGGCGAAAACTTGGACAGAATTAGAATCGGAAACAATAAGACTTAGAAAACCAGAGCCCGAAGATCTTGAGTTTTTATATTCTATCGAAAACAATTCCAATTTTTGGTTTGTAAGCGATACAAAATCTCCTTTTTCAAAATGGCAATTGAAACAACATATTGAGCACACAGTTTATGATATTTACACCAACAAAGAGTTGCGTCTTATTATCGAAGACAAAAAAACAAAAAAAGCTGTTGGATTGGTTGATTTATTTGAATTTGAACCTTTTCATAAGCGAGTAGGAATTGGAATTATGATTAATGCAGAAGACAGAAAACAAGGATTAGCACAAGAAAGCATACAAGCAATAATCAACTACTGCTTTAACATTCTGGTAATCAATCAAATATGGTGCAATATTGATGCTGAAAACCATGCAAGCATAAAACTATTTGAAAAACTCGGTTTTACACTTTCTGGCGTACTAAAGCAATGGAAAATCCAAAAATCAAAATATAAAGATGTGTTGTTTTATCAATTATTGAATAGTGATTTGTAAAATATTGAGGAAAACCTTACGCACACCCTGTATCCCTGAAGGGAGGCTGTCCGCACAATACTGATAGTGCTGGCATTCCCCTTTTAGATTTTAGAGATATTTAGAAGAAGTAGCGTTGGCTTTCCCCTCTTAGGGGTTAGGGGGGTAGCGTAGGCAAGCGATGACAATAAAACTGAACTAAATCATAAACTAATGAACTAATTTATGTCAAAACCGAATCATTCAGTAGAAAGAACAATGTTTTACGGGGCAAAACCGATTATTTTTGAGAGAGCTAAAGAGTTAAGACAAAATCCAACAAAAGCGGAAAAGGTATTATGGGATATTTTAAGAAAGAAACAAATGTTGGACTTGCGTTTTAAACAGCAACATCCAATTAATATTTTTATAGCTGATTTTTATTGTCATGCAATTAAGTTAGTAATAGAAGTTGATGGAGAAATACATAATATAAAAGAAAACAAGGAGTATGATAAAGCCAGAACCAATGATTTAGAAAATTACGGTATTACAGTTATTCGGTTTAGTAACAAAGATGTTTTAGAAAAAATTGAAGAAGTGAAAATTAAAATTGAGAAAATATGTAAAAAACTTTTGAAAACTTAAACCATACGCACACCCTGTATCCCTGAAGGGAGGCTGTCCGCACAATACCGATAGTGCTGGCATTCCCCTTTTAGATTTTAGAGATATTTAGAAGAAGCAGCGTTGGCTTTCCCCTCTTAGGGGTTAGGGGTAGCGAAGGCAAGCAGAAACAGTAAAAATTAAAATTAAAATTAAATAAATGTATAAAAACAACAAAACCATACGCACACCCTGTATCCCTGAAGGGAGGCTGTCCGCACAATACTGATAGTGCTGGCATTCCCCTTTTAGATTTTAGAGATATTTAGAAGAAGTAGCGTTGGCTTTCCCCTCTTAGGGGTTAGGGGG
>JAQVOR010000002.1:0-20680 GCA_028702535.1 Bacteroidales bacterium | reverse complement strand
ATACGCACACCCTGTATCCCTGAAGGGAGGCTGTCCGCACAATACTGATAGTGCTGGCATTCCCCTTTTAGATTTTAGAGATATTTAGAAGAAGTAGCGTTGGCTTTCCCCTCTTAGGGGTTAGGGGTAGCGTAGGCAAGCAGAAACAGTAAAAATTAAAATTAAAATTAAATAAATGTATAAAAACAACAAAACCATACGCACACCCTGTATCCCTGAAGGGAGGCTGTCCGCACAATACTGATAGTGCTGGCATTCCCCTTTTAGATTTTAGAGATATTTAGAAGAAGTAGCGTTGGCTTTCCCCTCTTAGGGGTTAGGGGTAGCGTAGGCAAGCGATATTTTACAACACAAAACCCATCTACATCACAATCAAATCATCAAACATTGGAGGCTTTTCGAGAAACTCCACTCCTTTTTCGCTTGAGATTTGACCCATAATAAAACCAAAACCATTTGTAATTAGAAAAAACGGGGCATTTATTTCATAATTATAATGTAAAACTTGGTCAAAAACATCTTGGTCAAGTGCAATTTCGGGAGCTTTGCATTCAACAACTACCAACGGTTTAAATTTTCTATCATAAACTAAAGCGTCAAAACGAAATTCTCGTCCAGCAATTTTTAAACCTTTTTCAACAGCGATGTAATTTATTGGAAATTTTAACTCTATAATTAAGAATTTTATCAAATTTTGCCTTACCCATTCTTCTGGCGTACAAACAATCCACTTTTTGCGAATATCATCAAATATAAATGCTTTTTCGTCTGATTTTTTTAAACGAAATTCATATTCGGGGAATGCAAGTCTTGTAAAAGGATTACTCATTTGTTCGTATCATTATAAAATCCATGCAGGCATGTTCATTATCCATTGTTTCTATCCACACATAAATTTTGTTTGGTTCGATACGCCAATAATTAATATTATGAGGAGAATCTGTTACAGGATTTTCAAATTTCCAAAGTTCTGATGTAGGTTTATTTAAAACAAAACCTGCCATCACTCGTTGATTACGAATATTAGCAGCCATCTCAAAGATAATTTCATTTGCCTGTCGTTTAATTTTCATGGTATCAAACACAATTGTATCTTCATCAAAAAACCTGTATGTTTTACCAGATAATAAATTAGGATTTTCAAGCACCCACTGTTCATAAGATTCGCCTGTCTCAGACTCTATTACCCATGTGCCTTCAAGCCAATAAGGAAAATTGTCTTGATTTTGTGAAAACACATTGAGGCATAAACTCAAAAGCACGATTATCAAAAATGACTTCATATTTCAAAAGTAATATTTTTAAATTATATTCACGACATAATAAAAAAAGAAATTTTTAAACGGATACCTAAGGGTTTGTCAAACAATTAGAGTCACCTAAAGTTCCTGAACTCGCATTAATAAATCCATTATATCTTCTTCTAAACTTTTTTGTGCTGTTTCAACAATCCGCCCAAGCTCCTTCCCTTTATAATAAAAAACAAAAGTTGGTAAATATTGAACATTAAATTCATCAGAATTTATCACATCATTTTGTTTGTGTCCGTCAAATCCAAAATAACGAACTTTGGTCTTATTAAAATATTCATCCTCCATTATTTTGCAAAAACGAGGTAACTCTCTTTTGGTATCACTACACCATGTTCCTAAAAAAACGTAAATGCTATCAAATGGAATAGAGTATTGTGGATTAAAAAATGTGTCAGCGACATTATATCTTTCATACTCCGAGTTAAACCAAGATCCGAACTCATTTTGTGTAAAACCGTCCGTATTACATTCACCGTAAAGTATTTCTTGGTTTGTTCTCTCGTCAAAAATTGTTCTGTTTATTTGAGCATTAGAATATATCGACAAAACAAATGCTAATAGAAATAATATTAATTTCATGTGTCTGGTTTTAAAATTATTTTACCTATTAAATTTTAGTTTTTTTCCTGCCTCATTCTCAATAATTTTGCCATTATCGAAAACAATTTTGCCATTGACAAATGTAGTGTGAATTTTGTTGCTAAATTTTGTTCCCTCAAGAGGAGACCAGCCGCATTTATAAAGGAGATTTTCTTTTTTTACTAATGTTTCTGTATTAGGATTTACAAGCACCAAGTCTGCAAAATAGTTTTCACGGATATATCCTCTTAGCCCAATTTTATACAGTTCGGCAGGATTATGACACATCCATTTTACAACATCCACAGCTAAAAAATAATTTTGTTTGGCAAGCTCCAACATAACAAGCAACGAATGTTGAACCATTAGTCCGCCCGAAGGTGCATTTGTGTAAATATTGTCTTTTTCCTCAATAGTGTGTGGAGCGTGATCTGTGGCAACAATATCAATTTTCCCGTCTTTTAAAGCTTGTATTAATGCTAATCTGTCGGATTCTTTTTTAATAGCTGGATTCCATTTTATTTTTGTGCCATATTTTTCATAATCAGTATCATTAAACCAAAGATGATGCACGCAAACTTCGGCAGTAATTTTCTTTTCTGCCAAGGGCTTGTTTGAGAATAAAGATAGCTCCTTTTCTGTACTCAAGTGAAAAACATGCAATCTACCACCCGTCTCTTTTGCAATTCGCACTGCATTTGATGACGAAGTATAGCAAGCATTTTCTGATCTAATTGCAGCATGATATTTTATAGGAATATTGTCTCCAAATTTACTTTTATACTCAGCAAAATTCTCATTAATTATTGTATCATCTTCGCAATGTGCTGCCACAATAACTGGTGAATTTGCAAGTATATTTTTAATTGATAAATTATTATCAACAAGTAAATTCCCTGTTGATGAACCAAGAAACATTTTTACACCAGCAATTTCATTTGGGTCAATATTTTTAATTTCATCAATATTATCATTAGTTGCTCCCAGAAAAAACGAATAATTTACAAGCGAATTTTTGGCAGCAATTTCATTTTTTTGATTTATCAACTCAATGCTTGTTGTTGACGGATTTGTATTTGGCATTTCCATAAATGAAGTTACACCTCCGGCAGCAGCAGCTCGTGATTCAGAATAAATATCTCCTTTGTGAGTCATACCTGGTTCCCGAAAATGCACCTGATCGTCGATTATTCCAGGTAACAGCCATAAGCCATCAGCATCAATTGTAATATCAACTTTCGTTTTAATATCTCCAGCTTTTTCGACCTTCAAAATTTTTTCATTCTCAATAAGCACATCACAGACTTTGGAAATCCCTTCGTTAATTACAGTAGCATTTTTTATTAATGTAAGCATGGCGTTTTCGTTTATGCAAAGGTAATTAAATTTGAGACCCAAGAATTGAGAAACTAAGTTTTTTTACCTTCTGTTTTACTAAGAAAACCAGTAATAATTTTGCTTAGTCGTTCAACTTGCGAGACAGCGTAAACACGTCCATTTCTGGCAACTGCAATATTTCCAGATTGTTCGGAGACAATTATTACAATAGTGTCTGTAACTTCGGTCATTCCAAGGCCAGCTCGGTGTCGTAGCCCATATTCTTTGGGAAGGTCTGGAGCAGACGACACAGGTAAAATGCATTTTGCAGCAATTATTTTGTTATCAGCAATTAAAATTGCTCCATCGTGTAGAGGTGAGTCTTTGTAAAATACCGACTTTATCAGTTGGGTGTTAATATCAGAGTTTATAATTTCGCCAGTTTCTGCAAATGTTTTTAATGAGGCATCACGAGAAATCACCATTAGTGCTCCTGTTTTTGTTTTGGAAAGCTCAATAGCCGCATTTGTGATTCGGTCTATATTTACGCTGCTGTAACCAGATTGGAATCTTGAATTTCTTAATAACCTAAAAGTACCTCCTCTTACATACTTATTACCAATCATTAGTAAAAATTGCCTAATCTCTTGCTGAAACACAACAATAAGTGCTATCATACCCACACCTATAACCTGCCCCATAATGGAACCTATTAGTTCCATCTTCATTGCTTTTACTAATAGCCAAGTGAGATAAATTACAAAAATTCCAGCAAAAATTCGCATTGCCGCTGTACCTTTTAGTAATCGATAAAGCTGATATAATAAAAATGCTACCAGAAAGATATCTAATATGTCTAAAAATCTGATATGTATAAATCCAGTTATCATGTTGCAAATTTATGATTATTTTTTGTTATTGTCCGATAAATCTTAAAAATTTAGCGGACAGTGATAATTGTTTTTATTCAATCTTGACAAAATGTGAGTTCTTTGTTCTTAGGAATAACTCAATAGTTTCTTTTGCCTGCTTAACGTCGTGCACTCTCAATATATTAGCACCTTTGTCAAGAGCAATAGTATTTAAAACACTTGTTCCGTTTAGAGCTTCGGATGAAGTTATGTTCAAAGTTTTCCATATCATTGATTTACGCGAAAGTCCAGCCAAAATTGGTAATTCAAATATTTTAAAATCGTTTAAATTATCTAACAAAAAAAAGTTTTGTTCAATAGTTTTTGCAAAACCAAACCCAAGATCAATAATTACATCATTAACTCCAATTTTATTAAGTAAAGATGTCTTTTGAGAAAAATAATAAATAATATCATCTGGCAAAGCTTGATAATTAGTGTTTGTTTGCATATTTTCAGGCGTTGCTCTCATGTGCATTATTATGTAAGGCACTTTGCAGTCGGCAACAGTATTAAACATCTTTTCATCAAATTCGCCTGCACTAATGTCGTTTACCATTGCAAATCCATGCTCAACTACCGATTTTTTTGCAACAGATGCTCTAATCGTATCAATAGAAAAACATTTATCAGAAAAATACTTGTCAATTATTTCAAAAACAGGGATTAACCTATCAAACTCTTCTCTTTCGCTTATAATTTTCGCTCCAGGACGGCTCGACATTGCACCAATATCAATAATATCAGCACCATCCTCGAACATTTTACTTATAGTATTTTTAATATCTGATTTTGTAATATGTCGGCTAGCTTCGTAAAACGAATCGCGATTAATATTGAGTATCCCCATTATTTTGGGGGTTTCCAAATCAATCAAATTTCCTTTTAAATTTATAAACACTATAAAATAATTTTATTTGCAAATTTATAAAATTGATTGGTAAAGTGGGAACAATTTAAAGAACATTATGTAAAATCAATTTATATGCGGTATTTTGTGATTACATTGGTATAATCTGAACTCCTGATTTTTCGTAATTGTTACTGTCGCAATTTTACAAATTAATTTAATAAGGCTTTTAATCATACTTAAACAGATTTCTCTCGTACTTCGGTAGGCTAAATGCATCGCAGCACAAGTTGGTCGAAATAACTAATAATTATATTATAAGAGAGATGGTCAGGAGTTCTGAAAATATTAAAATCTCGTAATGGCATTCGTTTTGATATCAAAATTGATATAACAAGCTGTTTTTTATCATAAAAAAAATTGTTGTTTAGCAAAATTGATAAAATTCTATGTAAAACCATTAGAAATTTGATGAATTTTTATAAATTTGTCAAATTGTCTAATTATATTTTTTTGTTATGTCTTTTATTGTAATTGAAGGTTTGGATGGATCTGGAAAATCAACTCAAATAGAGTTGATAAAACAATACTTGACGAGCAAACAAATCAAATTTGAATATATTCATTTCCCCACAAATGATTCGCCAATTTTTGGAGACATGATTTCAAGGTTTTTGCGTGGAGATTTTGGCAGTTTAGAGCAGGTTCATCCTAATCTTGTTGCTTTGCTTTTTGCTGGCGACAGATACAATATGGCAAACACTATCAGAGATTGGCAATCAAGCGGTAGCCTTGTAATTAACGATAGATATGTATATTCTAATATCGGGTTTCAGTGTGCAAAACTTAAAAACGTGGACGAGGCAGACAAACTTTTTAAGTGGATTTTAGACTTAGAGTTTAATTACTATAAAATACCACAACCTGATCTAAGCATTTTTCTCGATGTGCCTTTTGAGTTCACAAAAAAGAAATTGACTCAAGTGCGTAATGGTGCAGATAGAGAATATCTTGAAGGCAAAATCGATATTCATGAGGCTAATTTAGTTTTTCAAAACAATGTGCGAAATGTGTATCTTAAAGCCGTCGAAAAAGATGCTAATTTAATGAGAATTGATTGCAGTGATAAAGAAGGCAATATGCTTAATGCAGAGCATATATCTAGCATGATAATAAAAGAAATAAAAAATAGAAAATTAATTTAAGTATAACGCTAAAAAATTAAAAGGTATGAAATTATTGAGGAATTTTAGTCGTATTTTTGTAGGAATAGTTTTTATTTATTCGGGATTTGTAAAAGTGGTTGACCCATTGGGAACGGCTTATAAGTTTGGTGATTATTTTATAGCAATGCACCTTGAGTTTTTAAACAGTTTGTCATTAACTATGTCAATTTTACTTTCGGTGGCCGAGTTGTTAATTGGAATCGTATTACTGTTTAACTTATTACCTAAAATTTCATCATGGGCAGTATTGTTATTTATGGGATTATTTACACCTTTAACACTTTGGCTTGCAGTAGCTAATCCAGTTGCAGATTGTGGCTGTTTTGGCGACGCTTTAATACTTACAAATTGGCAAACATTTTTTAAAAATATAATTATTCTTGTTTTTGTTATAATCATATTTATGCAAAGAAAGAAATTTAAACCTCTATATAATCAGTTGTGGCAATGGTCATTAAGCGTGATTATGGGAGTTGCCACTTTTGGGCTTACATTCTACTGCTTAGTAAATTTACCTGTAATTGATTTTAGACCTTATCATATTGGGGCAAATATCCAAGAAGGAATGTTAATTCCTGATGAAGAAAAACATAATGTTGATATATATGAGAGTGTCTTTATTTATGAAAAAGATGGCAAAAAAGAAGAGTTTTTAACAGAAAACTTACCCGATTCTACTTGGACATTTATTGATGCTGACCATAGGCTTGTAACTGAAGGATATCATCCGCCAATTCACGATTTTACTATTGAACCAATTTATTTGCTAGGCATTAGTCCCGAGCCTGCCGACGAATTATATGTAAACCTCTATGATGCTGAGTTCGCATTTACAAAAAATGGGGAAACAGAATTTTATACAATAGATATGTTGCCAGATGGAACTTGGACTTTTCAAGAAATAGTTTATGAAGAAGAACTTGACCCATATTTGGTAAAACTAATTTACCTTACCCCAGCAGGAGATGAAGAGTATTTCACAGTTTATACCCGCCCAGATGATGGTTATGTTCTTCTTGATGCCGAATATACTTTAGAGCAAAGTTTTCAATCTATTCCTTACGGAGAGGATATTGCTGATTTAATCCTTGAAGATGATAATTATTTTTTCTTTCTAATAATGACACATGTTGATAATGCCAACACCAAAAATCTTGATAAAATTAACAAAATTGCAGCATTTTGTGAGCAAGCTGATATAAAATTTTATTGCCTGACAGCTTCAAATGCTGAAGACATTGTTAAATTTATTACAGAAAATGATCCTGTTTATGAGTTTTATAATACTGATCCAATAACGCTTAAAACTATTGTACGATCAAATCCAGGATTATTACTGCTTAAAAAAGGAACTATTATTAACAAATGGTCATGGAAAAACATTCCGGATGTTAATGAAATGCAAAGCGAATTGCTTGCTAAATCTGTAACACAGCATAATACTGAAAAAGAAAACAATTTAACAGTAAATTACATTTTAGCTTTATTGTTGTTTATGGCAGGTTTTCATATTTTCTACACTTGGATGATTAAAAACAAGTATATAACTAAAAACTAATAAAATGAGAAATAAAATTATTGCTGGTAACTGGAAAATGAATACGCTTGTTAATGAGGGCGTAAAATTGGCAAGTTCCATAAATGAATATTTTAACAATAATAAACTTACTCCTAACGTAAAAATAATCATTGGCGTTCCGTTTACTCATATTGATGCGTGCGTAAGGTCTGTTGATTATACAAAAATTTCAGTCGCAGCTCAAAATTGTTCTCAATACGAAAAAGGAGCTTATACCGGAGAAATTGCAGCCGATATGATAAAAGGTCTTGGAGCACAATATGTTATTGTTGGTCATAGTGAAAGACGGCAAATATTTGGCGAAACAGATAGTATTATAGCACAAAAACTCGCAAATTGTCACAAAAATGCACTATTCCCAATTTTGTGTTGCGGCGAAACTGACAATCAACGAGATGATGGTTCATATTTTGATGTAGTGAAAAACCAATTGATAGCAAGCTTATCGTTAACCGATAAATTTAATGTTTTAAGAACTGTTATCGCTTATGAACCCGTTTGGGCTATCGGTACTGGAAAAACAGCAAGCCCCGAGCAGGCTCAAGAAATGCATGAGTATATTCGTAAAATTATTACAGAAATATATAATCAAAATATTGCCGATCAAATTTCAATATTGTATGGAGGAAGCGTAAAACCAGATAATGCGGTAGAACTTTTTTCACAAGATGACATAGATGGCGGACTAATTGGTGGAGCTTCACTAAAAAAAGAGGACTTTATAAAGATTTATCAGGCTATTTGATATGAATTATATAGAATTATGTATTGAAATACCCGAGCAAAAAGAATATCTTACCGAAATTTTGATAGCTTTTTTAGCCGAGCAAGAATTTGAAAGTTTTGCAGATGCTAAGGGAAGTCTAAAAGCTTATATCCCCGAAAAATCATTCGATGAGAAGGAAACGGAAAAGCTGTTGCAGAGATATAATTTGAATTTCTTTATTAATAAAATTGAACAGCAAAATTGGAATAAAAAATGGGAGGAAAACTATGACCCAATTGTTGTAGATGATAAACTTGCTATTATAGCTCCATTTCATAATCAGATTTTTAATACGGAATATAAAATTCTTATTGAGCCAAAAATGTCTTTTGGTACAGGGCATCATGCTACTACTTATATGATGTCGCAATTGATTTCCGAATATTCAATGTCAGAAGCATCGGTGCTTGACATGGGCTGCGGCACTGGCGTGTTAGCTATTTATGCCTCAATGCTGGGTGCTGCATCTGTTATTGCTATCGATATTGATGAGTGGGCTTATGAAAACACAATAGAAAACATCCAGAGAAATAATATATCTAATGTTGTAGTAATAAAAGGCGATGTTACTGATATACCTCAAAAAAAATTCGATTATATTTTTGCAAATATTAATCTGAACATTCTAAAAAGAGATATCCCGCAATATTCTAATTACATGGATAAAGGTGCTTTCTTATTTTTAAGTGGTTTTTTTGAGACAGAACTTAATCAGATTACAACACTATGCAAAGATTATGGTTTGTTTTTTGCAAAAAGTATTGTAAAAGAAAATTGGATTGCTTGTATTTTTCATAAACACATTTGAATTATTAGTTAATCAAATTCACAAGAATTATTTAAATATTTTCAATAATATAAATTAGATAATATGCAAACTCACATAATTATGAAAAAGTTGTTTTCGGTTTTAGCTTTTGTTTTTTTTGCATTATTTGCTTTTTCGCAGGCATTTCCTGTTGATAAAGACAAGTTTGACAAAGCCTATTCGCAAGAGATTGGCTATACTGGCGAAGTAAGACATAATGGTAAAAGCATGAGTCGTGAATTTAGTGTTTTTTGGGCAACCGACAGTCTAACTCCTGACGAAAAAACACAGTTTATCAATACTGCTAACCTAATGGCTTCGAAGGGTTGTAAAGGATATCCAGATTTTGTTGCTTTTGCTGATGTTATGTTAAATTTTAATCGAAGAAATATCGATAAAGGACAATATGATGATTATGAGAAAGCGTTGATTGAATTGTTAAATGATGGCAAACGTCCAAATTTGAAAAACATTTCAGAATACCTTTTAAATATGGATGCACTATTAGTCAAGGATATTGTTTCTAAAACACCGCAAACATTATGGAAAATCGAAAACAACTCATTTTTAATAGATTATGATAAAGAGATTAAAATAATCTTTGATAATATCAATCTTGTTGGATACAAAGGAGTTGATAGTCTAAAAATCTATAAAACTGATGGAGTATATTATCCCGTGAAAAACAAATGGGTAGGTAAAAACGGAATTGTCGGTTGGGAACGTGTCAGATATGGTCTTGATAGCATTCAGGCAAAATTGGGACACTATAATATCGACATGCGAAACATGACATATACCGCAGATTCTGTGGTGTTCACAAACTCTATGTTTTTTAAGCAGCCTATGATAGGAAAACTAATTGATAAAGCGGGGAATTTAGATAGCCCATATAAATCTAGCTATCCAAAATTTACCAGTTATAATCAGCACTTTGAACTGCGTGATATTGTAAAAGGTGTCGATTACGAAGGAGGTTTTAGTATTCATGGCTCAAGTTTTATTGGTAGTGGAACAAAAGACGAACTTGCACGCATAACAATTACAAAAAATGACACAATTTCTTTGGATGCATTTTCAAGAGCTTTTTATATCGACAACAAAATGATTGTAACAGACAATTGTGCCATTGTATTACGGCTTGCTAAAGATTCTATTTATCATCCAAATTTAACTTTTAGATTCCATAATCAAATCGGGCTTCTCGAATTGATAAGAACCAAAGAAGGAATGTCAAAAGTTAACTTCATAAATTCCTACCACCAGATTACAATGGACTTTACATGGATGAAGTGGTTTATTGAAAAGTTTAAAATCGACTTTACAATGATTAAAACTCCTGGCGTACCCAATGAGGCAATGTTTGAATCGACAGATTACTATCGTCTCGAAAAATATAAAAAGATACAAAAGCGTGATCCACAACATCCTTTGGCCGTTATTACTGGATTTGTTAGCTCATGGGCCGGGTATCCTGAATTTTATCTTAACGATTTAGCTCAATACATGAAATATAGTCCTGAACAAGTAGTGCAAATGGTATTGTCTTTAGCGTATGAGGGTTATCTAAGTTATGATGCTGAGACCGAATACATAAAGGTGTTTCCCGAGGCTTGGAAAATGGTTGAAGCCCATCGAGGGACAAAAGACTCAGACGTTATGCAATTATATTCCAAAACCGAGGGCGATATAGCAAATGCAGAGCTCAGTCTATTAAATTTTGACCTAAAAATTGATGGTATTCCATCGGTACATCTTTCAGATTCGCAAAGTGTAAAAGTTTTCCCAATAGATCAGAAAATCAACATGAAAAAAAATCGTTCTTTTACTTTTAATGGAACAATTCAAGCTGGTCAGTTTTATTTTTATGGAAACAATTTTAAATTCGATTACAACCGCTTTATGATGGAACTTGTCCAGTGTGATTCGATGAAAATGGTTGCCGAAACCGACTATTTAGATTCCGAAGGAAAACCTAAACCAGCAATCGTCAGAAATAATCTTGAGCATATTAACGGTGAGTTTTATATTGACGAGCCTATGAATAAATCTGGCAAACAAGATTTTCCTGAATATCCAAAATTTAATTCAAAAGATAAAACTTACGTTTATTATGACCGAAAAGACGTTTATAAACGAGCTTACAAACGAAATATTTTTTATTTTGAAGTTGATCCTTTTGAACTTGATAGCATAGAAGGATACTCAAGAGCTAATCTTCACTTTGAAGGGACACTTTACTCAGGAGGAATATTCCCTCCAATTAAAGAAACTCTGGTACTACGTAAAAGCGATTTTTCGCTTGGGTTTAATACTCGTACTCCTGCCGAAGGATTGTCGCTTTATGAAGGAAAAGCGACTTACTATAACGAGATAGACCTTAGCAATGAAGGTTTGAGAGGGGTGGGGAAAATCGACTATCTAAGTTCAAAAGTTAATGCAGATTATCTTATTTTCTTCCCCGACCACATGGAGGGACACTCTCAAGATCTTGTTATTAATAAACAAAAATCACCAGTAGAATATCCTAAAGTCACAGGTAAAGACAATACTCTAAGGTGGAATGTTGAAGAAGATGATTTTTTTATAAAGAAAGATACAGCAGACTTTATAATGTATGAAAATCAAGGAATATTAGATGGAAATTTGACGCTTAGGCACGATGGTCTATACGGTAATGGAATGCTTCATATAACAAAAGCTAAACTTACATCAAACGAATTTCACTTTTTACAAGATATTGTAGATGCTGATACAGCTAATTTCGATTTATATACGATAAACATTCTTAATACTGATTTTGAATCAGACAACGTAAAAACTAAAGTCGATTTTATTGAAAGAAAAGGAGAGTTTAAAACAAATGGAGAGAATACTATTTGGAGGTTTCCTAAAAATAAATATATCAGCGAAATGAACCAAATGACCTGGTATATGGATCAAGAGGAATTAGCAATAAGTGCAGATACTGATGTACTCGAAAAGTTAGAAGCAGCAGGTGACGATATTAGCCCAAGTGAATGGGAAGATTTATTTCTCGAAGGACCTAGATTTACCTCGGTACACCCACAGCAAGATTCTCTTAATTTTGTTGCACCTAGTGCAAAATATAATTATACCGAGCATATCATATATGCAGAAGGCGTTAAGTTTATAAAAGTTGCCGATGCTACTATTTATACAGAAGATGGAAATGTTACAATCGAAAAGGATGCTATTATGCGACCTATTAGTAATGCTAAAATTATTGCAAACTCAACATCAAGATATCATACAATATATAATTCCGTAGTAAGTATATTTAGTAAAAAAGGATATACAGCTTATGGCGATTATGACTATTTAGATAATACTAAATTGCCCCAAACAATACATTTTAATAAAATAGGAGTTGATGCTTCTGGACAAACTTATGCAAATGGCGATATTCTTGAACCAGATAATTTTAAATTAAGTTCATTTTATGATTTTCAAGGAGCGGTAAATCTATATGCAAATCAAAAAAATCTTGAGTTTAATGGCGGAACAAGAGTAAAATATGAGTGTGATACATCTGATGCAAATTGGCTAAAATTTAAAAACTTTATCGACCCTGATGAGATTTATATTGCCGTGGACAGTTTACCAGTTAATATAAATAATGCTAGACTGACAGCAGGAATTTTACTTTCTAACTCAAATAAAGTATATCCGTCTTTCCTTGGCAAAAAAAGAAATCAATACGACCAAGAGTTATTTACAGCTAAAGGATATTTGCACTACGATGCAAGCGAAGGAAAGTATATGATTGCTTCCGAAGAAAAACTTAACGAGCCAAGTCTGCCAGGTAACTATTTGCACATTCATCGATCAATATGTAATGTTTTCGGAAACGGAAGAGTCAATTTCAGTAAAGACTTTGGGCTTTTTAAGCCAAATACTATTGGTGATATACTCTACTATCCCGATAGGGACACTACCGAATTTGAACTTTCCATGATACTTGATGCTCATTTTAATAAAGATGCAATGGAAAACATGGCTACACGTTTAAACTCTACACCTGGGCTTGTTGGAATTAATCCCCGCGATGAAATCTTCGAAAAAGCTTTAGTCGAATATCTGGGAACCAAAGTAGCCGACGAATGGTTTTCTAATCAAAGTCTTGGAAACTACACAAAATTACCTAAAGAACTTGCCAATAAATTTGTTTTTACCGAGTTAGTATTTATTTACTCTCCTGAACTTAATTCGTTTATTCATTATGGCCCCATCGGAATAGCAAATATTGGCAAAAATCAGATAAACAAATATGTTTTTGGATTTATAAAATTTGAAAAATCTAGAAGAGGAGATGTTTTTGAAATGCTTCTCGAACCCGATGTTAATAATTACTATTATTTTAGATATAGTGCAGGTACTTTTAGTGCCATATCGGCAGATGAAACATTTAACCAAATTGTTTATGATACAAAGCCAGGACAAAGAGAAATGAAAGAAGGTGGGGTATTTTATCAATATGGTTTGGGAAGCTCAACTTATATGAAAAGATTTAAAAAAGAAATGTATCGGAAATTTGATATTGATGAAGATAGTGAGTAAATACGTAATATATGGCTGGTTGATTGCGATATCGATGCTTACAGGGGCTTGTGTACCCCCAAAAGCCAATGTGAGCATTGATAATACAGCGACTTATAAATATAACTTTTCGTCAATTTATAATCCGGTAGAAACATACTTACACCCAACGGTTAAAACTTATTGCGATTCGGACACTTCGGCAATTGTTTTTTTTCGGCTAAATGTCGATGAACTAAGATTAAACAATAAAAATAAAACAGACACTATATCAGAAGTAATTGTCAAATATGCTTTGCGCAATGTTGAAAATTTCGAAATTGTTGACTCTGGAGTTATTGTTTATAATTTAAAAATTAAATCTGACAATCCCTATTCAGAAAGTTATTTTAGAATAAACCTCAAACCGAACTCAGAGAATAAACTGATTCTTGGTTTTATACTTGCGAATAGAAAGGGAGGAAGTAGAATTATTGTGGATATAGATAATGTGGGTTCTAATCTTGCTAATAAATTTTTACTTGAAGAGCTCGATTCTGTTTCAAAAATAAAATATAAGCATTTTGTCAATAAGCACAATACTTATCGCATAAGTTCTCATTTATGGAATAATAATACAGCAACACTTGAGTTTTTTAATTATACAGAGGATATTGTTATCCCACCGTATTTTACACTTAAGAACTCTGACGATATTATTGTGCCAGATTCTGTTTTTACATATCGTGTAGGCGACACCATTACTTTTGCCCAGAATGGATTTTATGTGTTTAAAACATCTTCGCAAGATCCTGGTTTTATGTGCTTTATAAATCCGAGAGATAACTATCCGAATATAAATATTTTGTCTGATATGCTTGAACCTCTAAACTTATTTGCGACAAACAAGGATATTAAACAAATAAAAAATGCCGAAAATTTAAAAATAGCTATTGATAATTATTGGTTAGGCTTATCTAAAAACCAAAAATTTGCAAAAGAACAAATACGAGTATTTTATAATAGAGTAAGTTTAGCAAACAATTTTTTTAGTGATTATCGCGAAGGTTGGAAAACTGACAGAGGACTTTTATATATTATTTTAGGGCCTCCTACAATTGTTAATATTAGTGCAAACGGCGAGGAGTGGTTTTATGGAGAAAATCCTGATGTGGCTGGTGTATTATTTCAATTTGATGTAGTAAATAGCCTATATTCAGGAAAAAAAACACTTTTAAGACGCGATGAGCGCTACCAAGCAGTTTGGGCACAAGCTGTTAATACATGGCGAAACGGTCGCATTTTTACAATAACTAAAAACTAATTTAATGGAGACATTTATTTTTGGAATAAGGCCCGTGCTTGAGGCGATTAAATCGGGTAAGGAGATAGACAAATTATTAGTTAGACATCAACTTACTGGAAGTTTAGTTGGTGAGCTAATGGCAGAGGCACGTAAAAACAATATAAAAGTGCAATATGTTCCAAACGAAAAAATCGACAAAATTTCGAAAGGGAATAATCAGGGAGTAGTGGCGTATTTGTCGCCAATAAGTTATCAAGACACAGAAGATATTGTAAGTTCTGTTTTTGAGGCAGGACGAGTTCCTTTATTGTTGATACTCGATGGAATTACTGACGTACGTAATTTTGGTGCTATTGCTCGTACTGCCGAATGCCTTGGGGCAGATGCAATTATAATCCCCTCTGATAATAGTGTCAGTATAACAGAAGATGCGATTAAAACTTCTGCTGGGGCTTTATATAATATCCCAATTTGTAAAGAAACAAACCTTGTTGATACAATACTTTTATTAAAACAATTAGGATTATTTATAATCGCTGCAAACGAAAAGGCATCAGACTTAGTTTATGATGTCGATTTTACGCAAGCTCTTGCAATCGTTGTCGGGGGAGAAGACAAAGGAGTGTCCACACAAGTCCTTAGACGAGTAGATAAAACTGTTAAAATCCCTATGAGCGGAAAAACAGAATCACTTAATGTGTCAGTGGCAGCAGGAATGTTTATTTATGAGGTTATGCGACAAAGGGTAAAAAGCTAACTATAAATAATTTAGACTACGAATTTTGCGGTAAAAATGAAAATATTTTTGAAAGTAATTCTTTTTTGTGAATTGGTTTTGAGATATAATCATTGCAACCAGCTGCAATAGCATTGTCATAATCTTCTTTATAAGCATAAGCCGTTTGTGCAATTATTGGAATTGTAGCATTAAATTTACGTATTTCTTTGGTAGCCGAAAAACCATCTAATTCTGGCATTTTCAAATCCATTAAAACTAATGAGATATCATTACCCATTTCATAAACTTTTTTTATGGCATCATTTCCATTATCTACATAAATTAATTCGAAATAATCTAAATCAATTATCTCTGAATAAAAAAGATAATTTAGAGATTCATCATCTGCAACGAGTATTTTTTTCTTTTCGGGCATAAGCTTAATTTCTTGGTGTAAATATATAATAAATAATGTTTAGTACCAAATTTATAAATAAAGACAACAAATATACCTTATAACACACTTAAGCTATTGTTTATCAATACAATTTTTGTACCGACTAATGCACCTTTCACGAGCAAATTTATGAGCAATAATTGGATTTAAATAATTATTAGTATCAAAATATGGTATGAATTTTTTAATATACTTAAAATCCTTATCAAATTTTTGTTGCTGAGTGTAAGGGTTAAAAATTCTGAAGTAAGGGGCGGCATCGCATCCTGTGCCAGCAGCCCACTGCCAATTACCATTATTACTAGCTAACTCATAATCTAAGAGCTTTTCTGCAAAATAAGCCTCTCCCCAACGCCAATCAATTAATAGGTGTTTAACGAGAAATCCAGCACTTATCATTCGTACACGATTGTGCATATATCCTGTGCTATTAAGTTCTTTCATTCCTGCATCAACAATTGGATAACCAGTCTCTCCTACGCACCATTTAGCAAATTGATTCTCGTCATTTTCCCATTCCAGAAGATCATAAACTGGCTTAAAAGACCTTTGCTCAACATAAGGGAAATGATATAAAATTTGCATAAAAAATTCACGCCAGATCAATTCGCTTAAAAAAACACTATTTAGTGTTAATGCCGTTTTTATTAATGTTCGGATACTGATTGTGCCAAATCTTAAATGTGGACCAATACATGTGCTGTAATTCTCAGCCGGAAAATCTCGAAACTTATCGTAATTTTCAATTACTTCATAATTAACAGGCTTAAGTATAAGCTTGCCTTTTTTAAAACCAATATCTTTTAATAATGGAAAATCATATTTTAGTTGTATAAGGTTCTTTAATAAACTCTCCGAAGGATAAAAAGATAATTTGTCTTCTTGAAATTTTTGCAACCATTTGTTTTTGTATGGAGTAAAAACGGTATATGGTTTCCCATCATTTTTTAGTATTTCATCTTTTGCAAAAATTACCTGATTTTTATGTAAGCTAAACCTTATGTTTTTCTTTTCTAATAATTGTTTTATACTATTATCACGTTGTATTGCATCAGGTTCGTAATCTTCGTTTGCGAATACTTCTGAAATGTCAAATTGCTCTATTATTTCGATAAACGCTTGCTCAACGGTCGAGTTTTTGACAATCAGACTTGAATTAAACATATTGATTTTTGTGTTTATACCTATAAGTGTATCATAAATAAAACTCACACGAGCATCATCTTTATTAAGATCCACAAGAATATTTTTATCAAAAATAAATAGCCCCAAAACTGGCAATGAGCTTTTAAGTGCTAAGTACAAACCATGATTATCCTTAAGCGAAAGGTCTCGTCTAAACCAAAAAACATTAATTTTCATTTTATTAATTTTCTTTTTAATTGGGAAATTTTTGTTCAAACACATTTAGGGATTGTCAAACAATAAAAGTTTGTATTTTCAGATTTTCTCAATTATATTCATAAGATCTTCTTCATATTTCTCAATTATATTATCCCATTCATATAAAACATGATATTTTTTTAGGTTTTCGTCATTTATACGATAATTTTTTAAGAATTTTGAATGATAGAAGTCCAACAATTTTTCGGCAATATCTTTTGGGTTTTTCTTTTCTATAAAGTCTCCGTTTACTCCAGATTCGATTAGATTTTCGTTATTACTTACTTTTGTTGCAATAAGGTATTGCCCACAAGACAATGCCTCTAAAGTAGCGATGCTCATACCTTCGTTAAGTGAGGGTAATACAGTAACAGAAGCGGTTTGGTATTCGTGTAACATTTCTTCTTTTGATATCCACGAACGAAAAACGACAGTTTCTGTAAGATTATTATTTTCAACAAATCTCTCCATTTTTCCTCGAAGTTTTCCATCTCCCAGAATATGTACTTTTATGTCAGGAATATGAGAGTGGACAATATTTACACTTTTTAAAAAACTCATAGGGTCTTTTTGTTTCACTAATCTTCCAGGGAATAGCACTATAAACTCTTTAGATAACTTGCTGTAATCGGGTTTAAAAATGCTGCTGTTCCAACCATTATATACTATTTTGTTTTTATAATTAAAAGACTTTCCTAAAAACGCATCAAAGTTATCTTTCATATCATTTGATTGGACATAATTTCTTTCGGATTGGAGACATATTTTTCTAATCCATTGATAAGTCAAAGCATGATACCACATCATTTGTTCCGGCATAAACCATGGGATATCATGACCATGGGACATAATAACATAAGGCAAACCATACAATAATTTCATACTATATGCTACTTCGCCACCTGGTAGAGCAAAATTTGCAAAACAAATATCATATTTATTGGTAATCAGGTGTTTTTTTAAATATTTTTTTGTTGCAAATACCCATGATAGCATTTCGCAAGGATTTGACATGTAAATTTCTTTACGTTTACATTTTAGACGAATTATTCTAAGATTATTTTCTGTTTGATCTTCATCTTCACCCTTGTACCACGTGCTAACAACTGTAATTTTATGAGCTTTTTTTGCAAGGCCTTCTGCGATATTTTTAGTAATAACACCTGCTCCCCCACCAAGTGGAGGGTATTCATAATTTAAAATTAGTAGTCGCATTTGTGTCATGGTGCCAAAAGTAATAAATTCTCACGAAATCCGTGCTTTTATATCTGTATTTAATCTGTATCTTTGTACTGTAAAATATTTATTTATGGTTCTTAAGGTTGTTCTATTCCTAACGATAGTTTTTCAGATTGTTGCAGCAATCATTTCACTAAAGTTGACAAAGCGTACAAAATATAATCTTTCATGGATTTTTATTAGTCTGGGGTTTGCTTCGTTGCTGTTTCGGATGGTTTTGGAAGCACTCCCGTTTTATTTTGATGTTGAGCCTCGTTATTATCGTATATTATATATTTGGTTAGGAGTATCCTCAGCAACTTGCTTTGCTATTGGGCTTGTTCTTATTCGTAAAATATTTGATTATATGGATAAAATGGAAAAAGAAAAGCGAGCAAGCGAAAAAAAATATCTATCTGTAGTAATTCAAACCGAAGAGTTAGAGCGAAAAAGACTAGCAAAAGACCTACACGATGGTTTAGGACCTTTACTTTCAACTGTTAAAATGTCGGCTTCGGCATTAAAAAAACAGAACCTAAACGAACATTCAGTAGAAATTCTTGACAATATGGACACTCTTATTTTAGAGTCTATTAAAAGCATTAGGGATATTGCTAATAATTTATCACCTCATGTTTTGGATAATTTCGGATTAGAAAAAGCAATCAGCAATTTCTTGCAAAAAATTAATGCAACTGAAAGCATGAAAATTGACTATCAAAGCAATTTAAAAGGTCTTAGAATGGAACAAACCATTGAAACTGTTTTATATCGTGTGTTTTGTGAGCTTGTAAATAATACTTTTAAACATGCAAACGCAACAAAAATAAACATCAATTTATATTACGATTTGTTCGCAGTTACACTAAAATATAAAGATAATGGCAAAGGATTTGACATGAAAACTGTTCTAAAATCACAAGAAAAAGGAACAGGACTCTATAATATTTTAAGCAGAGTAAACTCTTTAAAAGGAAGTGTAGATTTTGACAGTCTTGAAGGCAAAGAAACTGAAATGATAATTAAAATACCATTTAAAAATGAAGACAGAGAATAAGGTTTATAATCTAATGATAGTGGACGACCATGCTCTATTTCGAAATGGTCTTAAGCTATTATTAAATTCTTTTGATAAATTTAAAGTTGTTGCAGAAGCCGCAACAGGGATAGAATTTCTAAACACTCTGGAGTTGATACCAGTTGATATAGTTTTGTTAGATATTGAGATGCCTGAAATGAACGGAATTACTGCTGCCCAAGAAGCTCTAAAACGTTTCCCTGATTTAAAAATTATTACGCTTTCAATGTATGGAGATGAAGATTATTATTACAAAATGGTGGATGCTGGTGTAGTCGGATTCTTGTTAAAAGACTCAGATATAGATGAAGTGCAGTCGGCTCTATGTGCAGCAGTTGAAGGACGTAGTTATTTTAGTCAAGAACTTCTTCAAAATCTTATTACGCAATTAACTCTCTCTAACGACCAACATAGCGACCAAGCCGACTTAACCGAAAGAGAAACAGAAATAGTAAATCTTATTTGTCAAGGATTATCAAATATAGAAATCGGCGAAAAATTATTCCTTAGTAAAAGAACTGTCGAAAAACATCGTGCTAATATTCTTGAGAAAACACAATGTAGAAATACCGCAAGTTTAGTGATGTATGCAATAAAAAATAGAATTGTAAAAGTTTAATTAAACCTTTTTT
>JAQVOR010000180.1 GCA_028702535.1 Bacteroidales bacterium | reverse complement strand
GAATCTGATAATCCAGTAGTTGTTGGTATAGATAATGGAGAAGATTTAACGATAACACTAGTTTCATCAACTGAAATCCTTTCGACTAATAATACTTTAAATTTATATCCAAATCCATCAAATGGCAATGTCTATATTGATAACACAGGAGAATATTATAATTTTGAAGTCTATAATGCTATTGGTCAAATGGTTTTTGCAATTGAATCTTATGAAAGTAAAGTTTTATTAGATCTTAATGGACTAAAAGAAGGCTTATATATTGTAAACTGTATTTCGCCAACAGATGTGAAGGTTATTAAATTTATTTTGAAATAAACGATTATATCAAACCATAAAATGGGGGGGCAGTGTCTCCCCATTTTATTTTTAAAGGCAGAAAACTCTAAGATATTTATCAAATATTTTTTAGGGTTTGTCAAACAACGGCGAAGCCCTCACGACCAAAGGAAGTAATAAACTAAGCATTTTGACTTTACATTGCCGACAAAAAAAATCAAATCCTATTTCTAACAGTAAATTGGAGGCAATGTAAACGTCAGTAAAAACAACAAAACTACACAACCAAAATCACAAAATTAATTATTCTTCAAAAGCGGATAATGGATAATGGATAATGGAAAATCTAAAAACATAATAACTAAAGCGGATAATGTAAACGCCAGTAAATTAAAGGCAATTTAAACGTCAGTAAACAAACAAAAAGTAAATAATTTATTAATTTTAAACTTATCTATTAAAGTTGGCTTCAACTGTATAAACTTTTTCTTCTTCCACTTGCTTTAGCATCATTTTTTAAAATTGTCAAATTGTTATTTCTTAATAATCTTCAGAGTTTTATTCCCTTCATTAGAATTGATAGAGATAAAATAAACGCCTGATGAATAAGTGCTTATGTTAAATGAGTTATCGTTTGGTAGTTTATTTTCATAAATTACTTTTCCCGTTATATCAGTTATTTTAATGTTAATGTCAGATAAATTCTCAGTGCCATAAATTCTAAAAATATCATTTGTAGGATTAGGTGCTATGTTTATGTTATCCATATTTTTATTAAGGGTATTTGAGACACATTCTTCGGGAATTAGATTGATTTCTACAAAAGGAGATTTGCAAGTTGGAGTGCTTATTTGCCAATCGTAGAAATAGTAATAATAATTGGTCGGTCCAGTGCTGGCACTACTTTCCTTAATAGTAAGAGTGTTTTCGATTGTATATGGGTAGTATAGATATGAGCTTACATTTGTTCTGAACAAGTTTGGCGATCCTAATCCTACTAATTGCAGGTTTTCGCCAATTGGGATATCAAAATTAAGATTAATTCTGGAAACACCATCTGGACAATAAACAGTTTTTTGTTCGAGTATTTGTTGGTTGTATGTTCTAAGTGCAATATTTCTATCTCCTGCACCATCAGCATTAACTTCTACTGATTTAAGTACAACAGGAGTATAAGCATCAAAAATGAGGTAATGAATAGAGTTCGGATTTCCAAAATATCCGCCACCATAAGTATTGTTAGTTGCACCGATATTATATTCTTCGCCAGCAAATACTTCGCATAGATAATATGTCGTAGGTTCGTTTATAAGTGGATGTTCCAAATAATTGCCGATATATTCAGGCGTTTCATCTTGAGTATCAATATACCAATATGCTTCACCTTGCAAATCAAGATCAATTTCGAATTGAGTGTTGGAGCACGCTTGAATATCATCAATAATTGGAGCATTTGGCATATTGACACTAATATAATCTGTTTTTGTAAGAATATTTGTGCCATATTCGTTTGTGACAGTAAGGCTTATCGTGTAAGTTCCGTTTTGTTCATAAAAATGTTTTGGGTTTTGCACATCGCTTGTGCTGCCATCTCCAAATTCCCACTGCCATGAAGTCGGAAAGTTAAGGGAATTATCGGTAAATTGGATTTCTCCATCACATGTAGTTTCTTTGTTTGCCGAGAAATAGGGCGTAGGAGGACTCTCGTTATTGATGCAGTCATACCGTATTTTAAATCCTGCGAGATTTAAGCCTGGATCGGAATGAAATCGAATAGTTATATATTCACCTGTTGAGCTGATTGTCTCTGGATTGCCAGTAGTGTTGCAATAGTAAGTTGAATTGATTAGAGTTGAGCTAGTTGAATTTCCGTCATGGAACGAAATGTAATCATAATCGCATTCGGAGCCTTCTCCAGCTTCAATATCAAATTCAAGAATTGTAAGTACTATTGAGGATGAGCCAGGTGCATAAACAGTAACACTGGCATCGGTATTGGATAAATAATTGGCATCGGGTCCACCAGCATCATATATTATTCCGTTACAATTTTCGACTAATTCGTTGCCTGAGATTGGCATTAGAGTTATACAAGGGAGTGAAGGGTCGATGCGAACAAAGTTTTCTTTTATTAAAACATCGTCTCCACATGAGCTGCCATCAACTTGCAACTTAACATCATAATATCCGTAATCTGTAAAAACATGTGTGGGATTTATTTCGATAGATGTAGTCTCGTCTCCAAAATCCCAAATAAAATTATTGCCGTTATAGCTTTGATTATTGAATTGTATTTCAAAAGGTGGTTTGCAATTTTCTGTAAGACCTGCAGTAAATCCTGCATGAACTTCATTGACGTATGGAGCATCAGCAACACCGATTGCCCAAAAACCATCTCCAACAGCTTTTACTTCGGGAGAACAGACTCCATATAAGTCAGTAGCAGCTTGCATTGCATAAAACCATGCGTCGTGATATTCTGAACTGGGAGTGAGATAAACGGTTTGTAATCTAAAAGCTATTTTTTCAGCTTTATCAATACCAATAGCACTTACTGAATATTCATCACCATTATCGTTTGTTCCACTACTGCTGCTACTACCGCCTTCGCAAAGTAAATAATACCAATAACATAAAGGCGACATATTTGTGTGAACGCCTCCGTAATCTTCATCTCCAAAAACCCAAAAATTACCTTCATAAGTATCGGGTTTATTTGTTGCGTTTGGATCGGCAAGAGACCTAAATGCAAAACCGATATCTTCGCCAATTGTCCAGTCGGCATAAGCTGGAGTGGCATAAAACTCAACTGATGCACCAAATATATCGCTAAAAGCTTCGTTTAAGGCTCCCGACTCGTCTTGATAGGTTAAATTACTAGTATATGATGTTAATCCGTGAGTAATTTCATGTGCACAAATATCGACTGTTGTTAGTGGAGTTGTGCCGTTTTCAGGATCTCCATCACCATAAGTCATCCACTGTCCGTTCCAAAAAGCATTTACATTTGAGCCAAAACCATGCTCTATTAAATTATAATGAATAAAAGACCATAATGGATGGCCTACGTTATCTATACTATTACGACCATGTACATTAAAGAAATAATCATAAGTTGACATGGTGGCGAAATGAGCATCTGTGGCATATTCATCATAATACTGGTTTACATTGTCCCAGTAATTGTCATCATCTGTAAACTCGACTGCTGATTCGTAGTCAATTGTCATTTGACAATTTAATGTTTGAACTCCTTGTCCTCTGGTATTATCTGTTAATGTATATTCGCTTCCAATATATTCGGTATTAATTGAACGTTCACCGCTGTAAACAGTTTGGGCAATACCAACTTCATCAGAAACATGAAGCAAAGAGATTTCAAAAAGAACTTCTCCTGTAATTGCATCTACATAAATGTTTTTTCTATTATGAGGTTTTTTTGAGTAAATGTCAAATTTGTAAGCTGTTCGATAATTAGTTTTTTTATTAAATTTTGCATTTGTTGGAACTATAACTTTCTCACCTGTTGGAAAATATGTTGCAGTATTGTCTTTAGTGAATTTTTTCAGCAAATCTTCCTCGCCAGGATACTCCCACATATACGCTTCTGCATCACAATATTCTAAAGCTTTTTCTAAAGCATAAGATTCATCAATTGCGAATTGATGATTGACACTAATCTTATCTAAAATATTGCCATTCATCGAAAACACCTTTTGACCATCAAAATGTATTAACCATGCCGAAAACTCAATGGGAAATCCGTTATAAGTCTGATAAAAACGATAAGTTTGTTCAGTTCCTGTATTGTTTTGAATGTTTTTTAGTTCTAAAGATAAATTCTTGTCGTCAAAGAAATTTGTTGTGTAACTTATTGCTTTGGCAACATTTAATTCTGTTGAATTGTTAAAATGGATAAATTCGGGAACGCTTGTATAGCCCTTTATCCTTACTATATCTGCACCGTTTGCAATACTAGCAGCTTGCTGTCCCTTAAAAACTTGTGCATTAATTTGAGAAAACAAAAATGCTAATGTGAGTATAAGTAGTGTTTTTTTCATAATATATTAATAATATTCTGTAAAGTTAATCAAAAGACAGGAATTATTGTTAAAGGTTGCAAGATTTTATGTTTTTAAGATTTTATTGCGTAAAAAATCTATGAAATGTTTTTTACTAATATTTTATTGAACATGATGTAAAAATTTTTATATTTGTATTTTATATAAATATATTGCAGAATAATTAAAAAACAAGATAAATAATCAGTGAAGTCTAGAAATCACTAAAAAAAACGGGGCGATTCCGAAAAGCCTAATGAGTAGGAGAATGTAAAAAAACATTATTATGAGATTATTAAAAATTGTAACGATTTTATCTTTTGCTTTAGCATTAAATACACAAATGTTTGCTGCTGATGAAGTTGTAAATAATGAGAAAAAGACCGCTGAATCAGTAATGATTTTCGCAAGTGAAATGGAAACTTTTGATGCCGAAATTTTGAAAGCTGAAATGGATCAATTATCAGTTTTTCAAAAAATCAAACTTGTAAAGTTGGCTATAAAAGACGCTAAAATGGCTGAGGCGACTGGAGCAGCACCTATTGGTTTGTACGTTTTGGCTGTTCTTATACCACCATTAGCAGTAGGTATTTACTCTAATTGGGCAAT
>JAQVOR010000060.1:6061-19660 GCA_028702535.1 Bacteroidales bacterium | reverse complement strand
GGGTATCCAATCCAAATTCCACCGTAACTACACCCAAGTTTATAGCTGGTAGTACTGGTGTCTCGTTGGCTAAAAAAATTGGTTAATCCATTATAAAAAACACCAATACGAAAATCGTTTATCATAAATCCACCGCCACCGCCACTATAAATTGCCATTTGCGAATCCAATTTTCTAAGACTAAACATGATAGACCCAAAACCACCCGAGTTGCTCTCATAATCTTGCTCCTCAACTTGTGCTGATGCTGAAATTACAATACTTAGAAAAGTAATAAAAAATATAACTATTTTTTTGCTCATCAGCGAATATAAATTATTTATTAATGTAAAAATACGTCTTTTTTATTAAAACAAAAATTATTTATTCTATATATGTGTTATCTTTGGATTTTAATATCCGTAAAATATTAGTTATGATGAAGTTTTTTGTTTTTATAAGTCTTTTGTTGAGTTCCTCAATATTGATGTCTCAAGCAATTGTTAGTCCAGAGTTAAATCATATTATTAATTTAAAGTCAGCCGACGAGTTTGTTGAAGTTAACATTTTCTTTAATGATTATTATAAACTTGAAGAGCTTGCAAAGAACTTAGATAATGGAAATGCTAGTTTTGATAAAAGAGTTAAGCAAGTTGTAGCTTTGTTAAAAGAAAACTCTGCAATATCCATGAATGCATTCTATAAGGAGAACGAAATTATGAGTTCTAATCATAAAAATTTACAAAATGTTAACATTTATTGGGGAGTCAATATGTTAAATGTAAAAGTTAATATTGGTTCTATTATTAAGTATTCGGAAATGGATATTATAAAATATATTGATGTAAATAGTCCAAGATATAAAATTATTACAGAGGCTAAACCTGAAAATGTTTCTCAAAAATCTGTTGGTGGTGCTGAGATCGGTTTAAAAACGATTAACGCTCATTTGTTATGGGAACTTGGATATACAGGGCGTAATGTTTTGTTTTTGAGTATGGACACTGGCGTTTTTCCTGATCATCCTGCTATATCTGATAATTTTTGTGGAGCTCATTTTCCGATGGAGCAATGTTGGTACGGGGTTAGAAGTTCACAACCTGCCGATAATTCAGATTCTAGCCATGGTACTCACACAACTGGAACGACTTTAGGTCTTGATAGAGCAACTAATGATACTATAGGTGTTGCTTTTAATTCAGTGTGGATAGCAAGCGATCCAGTAGCGAGTAGTACAAGCGATTTACTTACTCCAACAGATTTTATGGATGTTTTTCAATGGGTGTTTGATCCTGACGGTAATCCCGAGACAACAGATGATGTGCCAAAAGTGATAAATAACTCGTGGGGATATGATTACAATCTTGCTTTGCAGTTTGGTGCATGTGAGTTACCTGAGGCGGAAATACTTGTCGCTATTGAAACCGCTGGAATTTGCTCGCCGTTTTCTGCTGGCAATGAAGGACCTGGTGTTTCTACAACTGGATTTCCAGCAATGCTTGCATTTAATATTGTAAATCCTATGGCGATTGGTGCTCTTGAGCCTTCTGGAGACGCTATTGCATCTTTTTCAAGTAGAGGACCAAGTCTTTGTATCGATGCTCCTGGACAATTGCAAATAAAACCAGAGGTTTCCGCTCCTGGCGTGTCTGTACGGTCGTGCATTGGCAA
Organism: Bacteroidales bacterium; assembly: GCA_028702535.1. Taxonomy (GTDB): domain Bacteria; phylum Bacteroidota; class Bacteroidia; order Bacteroidales; family ML635J-15; genus Bact-19. The sequence continues at coordinate 18,010 of JAQVOR010000060.1, read as the reverse complement.
TGATGAGTATGGAAGCTTGTCGGGTACTTCAATGGCGTGCCCTCACGTATCGGGTGCTTTGCTCTTGTTAGCAGAGGCTTTCCCACAAGCAAACGCATTTGAACTTAAAAATTCCTTGTATCAAACTGCAATAGATTTAGGTGAGATAGGTGAGGATAATACTTTTGGTAGAGGATTAATAGATGTAATGGCAGCTTATGATTATCTCGCTCAAACATATACACCCGAACCTCCAGTAACAAACGAGTACGACCTTGTAAGCGAAATTTTAAACCCCGATTTAGAAATATTATGCCCAAACCAAACAAATTTTAATTCGCAAATTAAAATTAGTAATAATGGAACATCGGAGATTAATAATATTCAACTATTTGTTTATTTGAACGAAACCATGATTGTTGATTCTATTATAGAAATTACTTTAGCTGCTGGACAAGAAATAATGTTTGAAACAGAAAATCATCAATTTTTACCAGGTAAAAACTATTTGCATACTGTCGTAAAAGGAATTGAGATGTTTCGTGAATATGACAGGTTTAATAATGCAGACATTAAATATTTTTATGTTATTCAAAAAGAAGATTTTCCTTATCAGACTGGATTTAATGCGTATGCCAACGATCTTTCTGATCTTAATTGGTTAATTCAAAATCCTGATAATCTTACTGGCTGGAAAAACCTTTCATGGGGAACCGAAAATCAAAATAAAGCTTTAGGAATTGATTTTTTAAATTATGATAGCCGAAATTGGGAAATCGATTATGCTAATATGCCAATTATTAGCCTTCCCGATAATGATGAATTGTATTTTAGCTTTACTTATGCTTATAAAAAGAGAGTTGAATATATTTTTAAAGATAGTTTAATTGTTGAGCTAAGTACTGATTGTGGACAGACTTTTCCGTACGAATTGTGGCGAAATGGGGGAGAAGATATGGCAACTGTTGAGGGTAACGCTAGCTCGAATCTTTTTGTTCCTCACACCCAGACAGAGTTTGATACTGTTGATGTAAACATCTCAAATTTTAAAGAACAGGATATTATTTTACGTTTTACGGCAAAAAATGACAGAGGCTCTGTAGTTTATATTGATAATGTTAGGTTGTCAACATATCCATTTAATAATATTAATAGTTTCGAGATGTTAAATGATTTCCAAATTTATCCCAATCCGGCTCTTAACTATTTTGTAATTGAAGCTGATGATTTTAGTAAACATGAATATATTGATATGTACAACTGTGTAGGACAAAAACTTATGCAAATTAAGCTTTTATCAAAAAGAACAACTATCAATATAAGTGATTTGCCAGCAGGTATATATTTTATTCGCTCTAGTAATTACTCTCAGAGTAAGCGGTTAATTATTAAATAGTTGTAAACTTTGATGTGCAGAATATCTAATAAAGATTTTTGGCTTTTTAAACAGTCTTGTAATTATTAATATAAACTTTACAAATCAGAATTGTGATGATAGAAAACTTTATTAAATTTGTTGATTATATTTTATTATGAATCGTTTTACAGACTTCTTAAAATATTTTTATCAAAAATCTCAGCGGTTAAAATTGCCCTTTTTAGTTTATCCAAAAGGACATGGCCGTAAGTTTTCGGTATCTCCTGCAAAAATGAGAGAGTTTAATAATGTTCGATTTCATGGGCCAAAACGCTTAGCTTGTTACAATCCTTTTGTAAATCTATATTTTAATAGTCGTGGACAAGCTGTTGTGTGTTGCCGTAATCAAGATACAGTTTTAGGAACTTATCCTGAAAGTAATATTAAAGATATTTGGTTTGGCACAATAGCAGATAAATTGAGAGAACATTTATTAAATAACGATTTTTCGATGGGTTGTTCTTATTGCCAACATCAATTTGAAACTTCACGATTTTATGGATTGCCCTCAATGCACGCCGATTATTATGCAAGCACTAAAGTCAAATATCCTAAAATTATTGAATTAGAACTCTCAAATACTTGTAATTTGCAATGTGTAATGTGTTCTGGTATTGTATCATCAACAATTCGAAAGCATAGAGAAAAATTGCCGCCTCTTGAAAATCATTATGATGAAAAATTTGTGGAACAATTACGTGAGTTTCTGCCTCACGCAAAAGAAATAAAATTTTATGGCGGAGAACCATTTTTAATTGATACTTACTATCAAATTTGGGACGAATTATTGAAAATCAAATCAAAATCAAAGCTGCATGTAGTTACTAACGGTACCATATTAAATGATAAAGTAAGAAATTATCTGGGGAATCTCAAATTTACAATTACTGTGTCATTTGATGCAATGAATAAAGAGCTTTTTGAATCAATTCGTGTAGGAGCTAATTTTGAAAATGTAAAATCACATATCGAAGAATATAATGTATTGCTTGGTGGAAAAGGTCTTTCATTAAGTCTTACTCCAATGAAGACAAACTGTCGAGAAGTGCCAATAGTAATTGATTATTGTAATACTCTTAATGCGACAATTAACCTGTCTTTTGTTGAAAACCCCTCCGAAATGGCTCTTTGGACAATGTGCTCACAAGATTTGAAAGAACTTGAATTATATTATAAATCCTTCAATTTTAAACCATATAAAGGTGTTAATGCTGAATATAATATAAAAGCATATTATCAATTTGTTAATCAAATTGCAACATATCAGCAAGCAAACCAAAAAATTGAGGATGAGTTCTTTCAAAAATTAAAAACCGAAGACGAAGCCCGTAAAATTGTAAAGCTAATCCTTAGCCAAGCTATTAAAGAAAACATTATATTCGAATCTGACCGTACTGAAATAGTAAATGTCATCAATAAAATCGGCTCAAAACTGTCTAATTCACAGCAACATGTTTATTTTGGAAATTTAGCAGCTTTACTTGAAAATAGAGGATTAGAACTTGTCAACGATCTAATGACAGATGGACTTGATACCAATAAACTTAACGACAGTCTGCAACGCATGTCAAAAATGCCGGATATTTATAAGCATACTTATTTGTAGTTTTGGGTAGATTTGATTTCTCGACTTTTATTAACTTCACTTCCACAAGCATCTACCCACAATATTATTATTACTTGTCATTTCGACCGCAGGGTGAAATCTGTTAATTCTCGAGTATAATTTGAACAATCGAAGTGAGCAAGTCAATTCTTCATACTTTATTATTTGACAAACCCTAATGTCTCAAAAAACCATGTTCAACTTTTTTAAAATCAAAACTTAAATCATAAGATTGTTCATTCTCATTTGATTTTCTTATTTTTGTAAAAATTTTTAATAAATGAGTTTTATAAATCCAGCTTTCTTTTGGGCGATGTTTGCCGTCTCTATTCCTATAATTATTCATTTGATTAATTTTAGGAGGCACAAAACCTTATATTTTAGTAATACAAGTTTTCTTGAAGATTTAAAAAAGGAAACGCAAACCCGCACAAAACTCAAGCAAATTCTAATTCTGATAGCAAGGATTTTGACAATTGCAATGCTCGTAATAGCTTTTGCTGGACCGTTTATACGTAGTAATACTGGAGAAAATCAAAAAAAGTCGGAAGTAAATATTGTTTATATCGACAATTCGTTTAGTATGGAGGCAGAAGGCAAAAAAGGAGTGGTGTTTGAACAGGCTCGACAAATTGCCAAACAAATAATTCTTAACTCAGATGCTGGTAAAGATTTTATTTTGATAACTAACGATATGTTGCCTCAACATCAATTTGTTTTAGGACGAGATAAATTATTACAAGAAATTGATAAAATATCGGTTGGCTCATCGCCAGCAAGTCTAAATGATGTGATTTTAAAGGCAAATACATTGTTGCCCAAAGATAAAACTGCAAGCTTGTATATTATTTCTGATATGCAAAAAAGTTTTATCCCAGAACCAGACATTATGCCCAATAAGAATATTAATACTGTATTTATTCCTTTAGAAACGACTGTGCTTAACAATATGTTTATTGACACTTGCTGGTTTGCTTCTCCTGTGCATCGCATTGGGCAAGACGAAGAGCTAATTGTTAAAATAGTAAACCATTCTGATGAGGATTTTGCAGATATTCCTGTTCAATTATTTATTAACGATTCGTTAAAAGCACTAAGTAGTCTTAATATCGAGGCTAATCAAACCGAGGAATTAAGCATAAAATATGTAAATACTGCCTCGGGGTTTTTTAATGCTCGTCTCGAAATTTCTGATTATCCTGTTACTTATGATAATGTTCTGTATTTTAATTATCGTGCCGATGCACAAACAAATGTATTGGTCATAAACTCCGAAAGTAATTATAAATATTTGCGTTCAGTTTATAAGAGCGACCCATCTAATTTTGTTTTGCAGGAAATCAACTTAGGTAGCGAACAAGCCTCTCAATTTGGTAATTACGATATAATATTGCTAAACAATATTGCGGAGATATCGAGCGGACTTGCGGCAGATTTGCAAAGTTTTGTGTCTGGCGGTGGTTCGGTGGTGTTGATACCTGGAGTGGAAATAAAACATAATTCATTAAATAATTTTTTAGCATTATTTAACGCCGGAAAATTTGAGAATGTAAAGATCAATAGCAAAACTATAAAATATATAGATTACGAAAACGTGATTTTTAAAGATATTTTTGCCGATAATTCATCTAATACCGATTTTCCAGCTTTAGGATTAGTTCATAAATACTTGATGTTTAACTCTTCGCCTTTTGCCAGTTTAATTTCCCTTGAGAATAACACGCCACTATTAGTTTCAGGTAATTACAATAAAGGTAAATTATATGTATTTGCGGCTCCAGTGAGTGAGATAAATGCAGAAATGCTTAAAAGCCCTGTTTTTGCTCCAGTATTTTTTAATCTTGCTATAAATAGTCAAATTGCAAGCTCATTATATGCTATTATTGGTCAGGGAGCATCGGTCGATATTAGTTATCCGTACGAAATTGCTGCCTCGGATGTTTTTAGCATAAGTGATAATAAAAATACTGATGCGATTGTGCAATATAATGCTGCTGGGAAAAATCTTAGAGTGTTTATTCCTCAGGATGTGAAAATTGCTGGGAATTATAAACTTTTTCGAGCCGATAATTTTATTTCGCCAATATCTGTAAATTATAATCGCTTAGAATCAATATTAGATTATCATGATAAAAATAGCCTTGATAAAATAATTAAAGATAAATTTGATGATAATGTGAAAATAATTGATGCTACAAGTGATGATATAGCAGTAGAATTAAAAAAGTTCTCGGATGGCAAACCTTTATGGCAATGGTTTTTAATCTTTGCTCTGGTTTTTATAATTTGCGAAGTCATATTTGCTCGATTTATTAAGTAAAATATTATCAGTGTTTAATCGGCGATTGCACTGTAACTTATATGTGTTTGGTTTTTTTTTCTAATGTTTTTAAAAAAAAGAAATATTTATTTGAAAAAGCATTTTTTTTATTAAAAAAAAATAACTAATATTGCAGTCCGAATTTTTAAAGATTATTTAAAGTTTTTTGTGATGGAAATAATGAAAGTTGTAAATCAAGATTTGGCAGTTGAACAAAGTTTTCCGAAATTTAAAGCCGGAGACACAATTACTGTCAATTACAAGATAAAAGAAGGTAGTAAAGAAAGAATCCAACAGTTTAGAGGTGTTGTGCTACAATATAAAGGCACTGGACACACTGCTACGTTTACTGTTCGTAAAATGTCTGGGGCATTTGGAGTAGAGAGAATATTCCCTATCGCATCTCCATTTTTAGACTCTATTGAGATTAATAAAGTTGGTAAAGTTCGTCGTGCAAGAATTTATTACCTGCGCGGTCTTACTGGTAAAAAAGCTAGAATTAAAGAAAAACGTTTCTAGGAAATATAATATATTTAGTGAAGCTCTGTGATTGCAGAGCTTTTTTTGTTGTTTAGTAGTTTCTGTTTTTTTTTGATAAAGTTTCCGATAATTTTAATATCTATCGCTTTTTTTACTATTTTTGAAATATGTATTAAGCATTATGGACAAACTTTTAAGAAAAGCTCGCACTAAATTCTTTTTAAATATTGTATTACCCTCTATTTTGGCGGTAATACTGTTTGTTGTAAGTCTATTTTTTATTGTGATTCCTCTTTTCGAGAATGCTATGCTCGATCGTAAACGCGAAATGATTGCCGAATTAACCAACACCGCTACCAGTATCCTTGAAAAATATCATAATGATGAGAAAGCTGGCCTGATTAGCACAGAAGAAGCTCAACAAACTGCTATATCACGTATCGAATATTTGCGTTATGGCGAAGAAAATAAAGACTATTTCTGGATAACCGATATGCAACCGAAAATGATAGTGCATCCGTATCGTCCAGATTTAAACGGAAAAGATTTGTCCAATTTTGAAGACTCTCACGGTAAAAAAATATTTGTCGAATGTGTTAAAGTTGTTATAAACAGCCAGCATGGATATTTAGAGTATATGTGGCAGTGGAAAGACGACCCTTCTTATATTGTGCCAAAATTATCTTATGTTAAAGCATTTAAACCATGGGGCTGGATTGTTGGAACAGGAATTTATATCGAAGATGTAAAAGCAGAAATCGCAGGTTTAACAAAAAGATTTATTATTCTTAGTTTTATTATTTCAGTGTTAATAATCCTAATCCTTTTTTATATCGGACGACACTCTTTTAATATTGAACGTAAACGTATTGCCGCAGAAATAGAACTTGATAGATCAAGACAAAAATATCGCTCTTTAGTAGATGCTTCAACAGAAGGTCTGATTATGCTTATTGATAAGCAAATCTCTTATGTTAATCCTGTTTTTGAAAAACTATCAGGATTTAATTTTGCAGAAATTCTGCTTAAAAAAATTGAAGAACTTATTGAGATACCTACAAGCATCTCTAAACAAATAACTTCGGATATTAAGAATATACGTAATCTAACTATTGAAACAAAAATCTTGTCGAATAAGGAAGAATTGCACGCCGTTGTGGACATCAATTATGTCGATTATTATGGCAAAGATGCACTAATCTTTTCGGTAAAAGATGCAAGCTTAGATAAACTTGTTCGCGAAGAGTTAATTTATAGCCGTGAAAAGTTTCAGACCTTAATGGATAAACTTAATCAAGGTATTTTCAGAACATCAATGGATACAAAAGGTCAATTTCTCGAAGCTAATCAAACTGCTCTGCGAATATTTGGCTACAACAGCTTTGACGAAATTAAAGACTCGTATATCCTCGACTTCTTTGTGGAAAGGCAAGATAAAAAAACATTTAGACAAAACCTTCTAAAGCAAGGTTTTATCAAAAATCAACTCGTAAAATTAAGTAAAAAATCTGGCGAACATATATTTGCTGCGGTATCATTAATTGTTGTGTATAGTGGTAATGAACCAAAATTCTGTGATGGAATTATTCAGGACATTAGCACTCAAACATCACCAAAAACCGAAGTGGATAATATTACTAAAGATTACTCCAGTTTTATGCAATATTTATTCTCACCTTTAAATATAATAGCCACAAAAGCTCTTACTTGTAATTTTGATGTTTCGTTGTACCAATTGGCTGCACGCATGAATAAAGCATCATCGGGATTTGTTCTTATTACTGCGGAGAGTGGAGAGATTATCGGCTATATTAGTGATAAAATAATACGTGAAAGAGCCATAATAGGTGCAAATGGAGAGCAGCAAGTCTATAATTTTATGAGTTCTCCAGTAAAGTATATGGATAATGACAGTACAATTTTTGACGCTATTAATTATTATAATTTAAACCCTGCTTCTGATGTTTTGATTGTAAAAAATGAAATTGGAAATGTAGCTGGAATTGTAAATAAAGAAGATTTGCTTTTTATTTATGATTTTTTGCCTGTAAAGTTGCTTAGCTCAGTCGCATATTCCGATGATATAAGTGATATGAAAAATATTCATGACAAATATATTTTATCTCTTTTGCCTCTAATTGATGTAGGTACAGAAGCCGATTTGATTTTTCATAATCTATCTTTTATTTCTGATTTAATTTGTCGAAATCTTATTGAAAAAGGGCAAGAAATATTGGGGCAGGCACCAGCAAAATTTGTTTTTATAAGTCTTGGCAGCGAAGGACGCAGAGAACAGACGCTAAACACCGATCAGGATAATGCAATTGTTTATGCTGATGTGCCAAATGATCAAAAAAATGAGGTGAAAGAATATTTCGACAAACTTGCGGCTTATGTGTGTGATGCTCTTGATGATGTTGGTTATGAGTTTTGTAGAGGTGGGATAATGGCAAAAAATCCTGAGTATTGTCAGCCAGTTTCAGTGTGGAAGCAGTACTTTAATAAGTGGATAAATACTGGTACAGGTAAAGACTTGCTTGACATTAGTGTGTTTTTCGATTGTCGTGCTATATATGGAGAAACATCTTTTGTTACAAACTTGCAAGAGTACGTTGGTGGACTAACAAAACAAAATCCTGCTTATTTATTACTATTGGCACAAAGTAATATCCGACTTAAACCTCAGGTAGGCTTTTGGGGAAATATACTACTCGAAACCGCTGGAGCACCTCCCGAAACTGTTAATATCAAAGAGGCAATAATGCCTATAACCAATTTTGCCCGAATTTATGCCCTCAAAAATAATATTCGAGAGGTTTCAACAATCAAACGCCTTGCTAAACTTAGAGATGCAGATGTTCTCACAATTTCATCGTATGATAATATAACTCAAGCCTATAAGTATCTGCAAATGATGAGGTTAAAGCGACAAGCGGTATTGATAAAAAAAGGAATAAACCCCGACAATCTAATTAATACTAAATATCTTAGTGAGCTTGATAAAACCATAATTAAAAAGGTATTAGCAAATATAAATACAATGCTGTCGAAATTAAGTTTTGATTTTAAAGGTACTTTGTAAAATCAACCAACTTCCGAAATTTTTTCTAATAGCTTTTTATCTATTATTGTGATTTTTTTACCCTCAACATTTAGAATACCCTCTCTTCTAAACTCAGCTAATAATCTTACTACATTTTCTTCTGATATTGCTGATAGCTCCCCAAGTTCTTTGAGAGATAAAAGCATTGTAAATTGATCATTGTTATACAGTTTTGACAAATATAGCAGACTGTCGGCAATGCGACCTCTAATGTTTTTTTGGTTGAGAGTAATTATTTTGCTTAATATAGACGAAACAGATTTGCCAAAGGCTTTATTTAGTTTAAGCAAAAAATTATGATTTTCAATATATAGCTTTTTGATACAATCAAGGTCAATCATACAAATATGAGAATCCTCAAGTGCTTTTACAGAGTATGAATAGTAAGGCGTTTCAAAAAATGATAGTAGCCCGATGTAACTCTGGGGTGTCATTATATATAGAGTAATATTGCGGCTATTTAGACCTTCGATAAAAAGTTTTGCAGAGCCCTCAACTAAATAAATAGCATGAGTAACACTGCTACCTTGCTTGCAGATATTTTCGTGCCGATCATAATAAACATGTAGAGGATTGATAATTGAAAAATCTTTACCACTTTCTGATAATGCTTGATAAATATCACATTTAAGTTTACAGTCGTTACAACTGATGTTTTTTTTAAATTTCATATAATGAGAGCCTTAACTCGCACAAAGATAAATAAAGTTGTTAAATAACAATGTTACATTACAACTTTATCGACCATTATTTAAAAAACATTAATTATATTTTTGACATTCGCCTATATTAATAAGGTGTGGGAGTGTTATTTAAATTATTTATTAAAATTTTTGACAATGTTACATGAACCTTCAGCAGAGTTAAATGAGGATAAATCCGCCGATAAAAAGGCAAAATTGGGTTTGAAGTTCTTCTTTGTATATCTCTTTCTTTACGTCTTTTTTGTTTTTTTATGTGTTTATAAGCCCGAGCTAATAGGACAGAGAGTGTTTCTAGGTCTTAATCTCGCAGTTGTTTACGGCTTCTTCCTTATCATCATCGCTATAATTATGGGTTTTATCTATAATTTAATTTGTACAAGATTAGAAAATAAATATAACGAAGGGAGAGAGGTATGATATACGATGTTTCAATAGGTGCGATAATAATATTTGTGTGTTTTGTAGTATTGGTTTTGATTTTGTCATTTTATTTTGCAAGAAAGACCAAAACTGCCAATAGTTATTATGCGGCAGGTGGTACAATTCACTGGAGTGTAAACGGGATTGCCTTTGCAGGAGATTATTTATCCGCAGCCTCATTTTTGGGGATATGTGGGATGATTGCTTATGCTGGTTATGACGGATTTTTATATTCGATAGGATATCTGGCTGGCTGGGTGGTGGCATTGTTTGTCGTTGCTGAGCCACTTAAACGTATGGGTAAGTTTACATTTGCCGATGCCCTCGACAACAAATTTAATTCTAAAGGTATTAAACTTACCGCAGCAATAAGTACGCTTATTGTTTCTTTGTTTTATCTTATCCCTCAAATGGTAGGTGCTGGAGACCTTGTTGTTCCACTACTTGGCTTACCTCACTGGGTTGGAGTTGTGATAGTTGGTTCTATTGTGATACTAATTGTTGCAACTGCCGGTATGACATCAACTACTTATGTCCAATTTATTAAAGGAGGTATGTTGATTATTGTTACGGTAATTCTTACAGTATTCATCTTAAACAAAGGTTTAGACGCTAATCCTCATGATGATTATCATGTCTTTACCTCACTTGAGGCCTCATTTGATGATAATGGCAAATTATTGCTTAATGATGATTCTAAAGCAGAGATATTATATGTAACCGAAGGTGCAGCAGGTAAGGAAAGATTTGCTAAAATGAAGTTTAATGGTTACGAGCGTTGGTTTAGGCTTATTGAAAAAGATAATACAGTTTTGCTGGAAGAATCTTTATCTGTAACAGATCCTACCTCAGGGGATGTGCTTTACAATGGTGCTGAAAAATCTGCTCGACAATTTTATCAAGTTGGACACATGTATCGTATTATATCCGAAGGACAAGAGGTCGAATCAACAGGGGGATTAAATCCGTTTAAGTTTCTTACTAAAATTGAGGATAGTGAAATTATTATCTACACAAAAGCAATTGTTGAAGATGGCGATGATAGAGTAAGTGTTTATTACCCTAAAGTGGTGCCAGGTACAAGTGTTATGAAACCAGGTATGATTTTTAAATTGGCAAACGGCACAGGTTGGGATAAACTTAACTTTATTTCATTAATGTTAGCCTTATTTCTTGGTACATCTGCACTGCCTCATATTCTTATAAGATATTATACTGTACCTAGTCAGAGAGCTGCACGTAAGTCAACAATAGTGGCAATTGCAGCCATAGGCTTTTTTTATATCCTAACACTTTTCTTAGGTTTTGGTGCTATGATAAATGGCGTAATTGATGTAACCAGTAGTAATATGTCTGGTCCCTTATTAGCAAAAATGTTCGGTGTTGGAATATTCTCTCTAATTTCGGCTATTGCTTTTGCAACTGTGCTTGGAACAGTTAGCGGACTTATTGTCGCATCTTCTGGCGCGATTGCCCATGATTTTATCGACAATTATCTAAACAAGCAAATGACTGATAAAGCTAAGGTTAGAGCTGGTAAAATTTCAGCCTTCGTTGTTGGAATTATTGCAATTATTCTTGGTATTTTATTTCAAGGAATGAATGTCTCCTTTTTAGTCGGACTTGCTTTTGCAGTTGCCGCATCTGCGAACCTACCAGCTATAATAATGATACTTTTTTGGAAAAAAACTACTAGTAAAGGTGTTTCCGCATCTATTGTTACAGGTATCGCATCATCAATTATATTGATATTGCTTTCGCCAACAATGTTCGAGAGATATGGAATGCTCAAAACTGATGCAATATGGCCATTAGATAATCCTGGAATTGTTTCAATTCCTTTATCGTTCGCAATATTGGTTGTAGTATCTTTATTAACTAAGAAAAAAGAAACACAGTTAGGGATTGTCAAAGAATAAA